>DASZXM010000253.1:0-2864 GCA_035546415.1 Pseudonocardiaceae bacterium | reverse complement strand
CGCCGAGGTCCGCCAGGCCTGCCGCGCCGACGTCGCCAGGCGTTCGGCCACGTCGCCGTCACCGGCGATGTGCCGTACTTCGAGCAGGCCGAGCGCGGCCCGCAGGTCGTCGGACGCGACCCGCAGCGACTCGCGGACGGTGCGCACCGAGTGGTCCAGTCCGATGCCGGCGTTCCACAGCGGGTACCAGAGCTGTTCGGCGAGCTCACCGACGTCGTCGGTGCCCTCGTGCACCAGTACCAGGTCCAGGTCCGAGTAGGGCACCAGCTCGCGACGGCCCAAGGCGCCGACGGCGACCAGCGCGACGCCACCGGACGACGTCAGGCCGGCGCGGGCGGCGTGCCCGGCCAGCCAGAAGTCGTGCAGGTCGACCAGTGCCTCGCGCAGGTCGGCGCCGACCAGGCGGCGCCGACCCGCGCGGGGGTTGATCAGCAGGTCACGTGCCCAGAGCAGGTCCTCGGCGGACTGCCCCGGTGGGTGGTGCTCCGAGATCACGGCTTCCCCCGACTCGCCTCGACCGTCACAGAGCGTCGACACCCCGCTCGCCGGTGCGCACCCGCACCACGGTGTCGACCGGCGTGACCCACACCTTGCCGTCGCCGATCCGGCCGGTCCGGGACGCCTTCACCACGGCGTCCACGGCCCGGTCGGCGACGTCGTCCTCGCACAGGACCTCGATCTTCAGTTTGGCCACGAAATCCACCTGGTACTCCGCACCGCGGTAGACCTCGGTGTGGCCCTTCTGCCGGCCGTAGCCGCGGACCTCGCTGACCGTCATGCCCAGCAGGCCCAGCTGTTCCAGGGCCGCCTTGACGTCGTCCAGCGTGAACGGCTTGACGATCGCGGTGACCAGCTTCATGACGCGCTCCCCTGCACTGCTTTCGTGGCGGTGGCGGACATCGGCGCCGCCGCGTGCGGCAGGGCGCTGCGGGTACCGGCGGGTCCGGTGAACTCGTACGCGGTCTCCGCGTGCTCGGCCTCGTCGATGCCGCTGACCTCGGCCTCCTCGCTGACCCGGAAGCCCATGGTCTTGTTGATGATCCACCCGATGACGTACGCGCCGACGAACGAGTACGCCAGGACCGCGAACGCGGCGACCGCCTGTCGCCACAGCTGGTTGAGCCCGCCGCCGTGGAACAGCCCGTCACCACCCGCCGAGTTCACCGAACCGGTGGCGAAGAAGCCGATCAGCAGGGTGCCGACCAGACCGCCGACCAGGTGCACACCGACCACGTCGAGCGAGTCGTCGAAGCCCAGTCGGAACTTCAGGCCGGTCGCCATGGCGCAGACCGCGCCGGCGACGACGCCGATCACCAGGGCGCCCATCGGGTCGACGTAGCCACACGCCGGGGTGATCGCGACCAGGCCGGCGATCGCGCCGGACGCGGCACCCAGGGTGGTCGGCTTCCCGTCCCGGATCTGCTCCACCACGATCCAGCCCATGAGCGCGGCGGCCGTGGCGACGGTGGTCGTGGTGAACGCGACCGAGGCGAGGTCACCGGCGGCCAGCGCGGAACCGGCGTTGAAGCCGTACCACCCGAACCACAGCAGCGCGGCGCCCAGCAGCACGAACGGCACGTTGTGCGGGCGTGGCGTGCTCTTGGGCCAGCCCTTGCGCTTGCCCAGCACCAGCGCCAGCGCCAACCCGGCGGCACCCGCGTTGATGTGGACCGCCGTCCCGCCCGCGAAGTCGAACGCCTTGAGTTGGTTGGCGATCCAGCCACCGACCGAGTTCGGGCCGGTGAAGCCGGTGAAGTCGAACACCCAGTGCGCGACCGGGAAGTAGATGACGGTCACCCACACCGTCACGAACAGCACCCACGACCAGAACTTGGTGCGGTCGGCGATGGAGCCGGAGATCAGGGCGGGCGTGATGACGGCGAACATCAGCTGGAACATGACGAACGCCAGGGTGGGTATCTGGTCCCCCTTGGGACCGGCGAGCGTCCCGACCGTGTTGGACAGCAGTGCGTTGTGGAAACCGGCGATGAAGCCACCACCGCCCTCGCTGCCGAACGCGATGCTGTAGCCGTACAGCAGCCACAGCACGCTCACCACGCCGAGCGTGATGAAGTTCATCATGAGCATGTTCAGCACGCTCTTGGAACTCACCATGCCGCCGTAGAAGAACGCGAGCCCGGGGGTCATCAGCATGACCAGCGCGGCGCTGGCCAGCACCCAGGCGGTATCTCCAGGGTTCACGTCGTCCTCCTGTCCAGACCGGGTTGCCGGCAAGCATCGGAAGACGCTGTTTCACTCGAACGCGTCCCAGGTTTCCGGCGCGTGAACTGTGAGCCCGCCCGTGTTACGAGCAGATTTCGGTGACCGGGCGGACACGGTGTGCGACCGGTTTCGCGGCGGAACGTCCGATCGGCGAGGATCGACGGTCGTGACGACGACCGCCCGCCCCGGCCCGCCCCCGCGTGTCGTGGCCGCGCTGACCTGTCCGGTATGCCGGGAAGATCTGTCCACAGTGGATGGCACGGTGCGGTGCCCGCGGGGGCACTCGTTCGACATCGCGAAGCAGGGCTACGTGAATCTGCTCGCCGGGACCGGCTCGGCCAGGGCGGGCACCGCCGACACGGCCGCGATGGTGGCCGACCGGTCCGGTTTCCTGGCCACCGGCCACTACCGGCCGCTCGCCGACGCGGTCGCGTCGCTGGTCGCCACGGCGGGGCTCGTCGTCGACGCGGGCGCCGGCACCGGCTATTACCTGGGTGCGGTCCTGGACCGGCTGCCCGACGCCGTCGGCCTGGCGATGGACGTCTCCGCGGCCGCACTGCGGCGGGCCGCCCGCGGGCACGCGCGGATCGGTGCCGTCGTGTGGGACGTGTGGCGGCCCTGGCCGGTGCGGGACGCCGCGG
>DASZXM010000252.1:0-2301 GCA_035546415.1 Pseudonocardiaceae bacterium | reverse complement strand
GTCGAACAGGGTCTGCCAGGTGTCCCGTTCCTGCTCGGTCAGCCTCTCCACCCGGATCGCGGACGCCTTGTACTCGGCCGTGCCCGCGATCGGGCACGTCGCCTCGATGGTCAGCGCGTTCGTGTCCACCAGGTCCGGGTCGTGATAGGACATGAACGCCAGACCGCGGCGCAGGCCGCTGTCGACGCGCACCGGCGCCACGACCGACGCCCGACGGGACGTGATCCGGACCGGTTCCTCCTCGGCCACACCGAGATCCGCCGCGTCCTCCGGGGACAGGTCGATGCACTCGGTGTGCCGCAGCGGGGAGGCGAAACCACCGGACTGCACGCCCGTGTTGTACGAGTCCAGCCGCCTGCCGGTCGTCAGGCGGATCGGGAACTCGTCGCTGAGCGCGTCGGCGGGCGGCCGGTGCGGTGTCACCTGGAACCGCGCCGGCATGCCGCGCCGCTCCGGGTCGTCCGACCACAGGCGGGCGTGCAGGTACGGCGGTTCCAGCGTGTCGTCGCTGAAGCACGGCCACTGGATGCCGCCGAGTTCGGCCAACCGCTCGTAACTCATGCCGGCGAACATCGGCGCCAGCTCCCGCACCTCCTGCCACACCTGCTCGGCAGCGGCGCCGGAGTAGCCCAGATCGTGGCCGAGCCGGGCGGCGACCGCACAGAGGACGTCGATGTCGTCCCGTGCGCCCGGCGGCGGGTCGATGGCGCGGCGCACCCGCTGCACCCGGCGTTCGCTGTTGACGAAGGTGCCCTCCGTCTCGCACCAGGAGGCCGCCGCCGGCAGCACCACGTCGGCCAGCTGTGCCGTTCTGGTGAGAAACATGTCCTGTACCACGAGGAAGTCCAGGTTCTCCAGTCGCTTCGTCATCCGCGCACTGTCCGGTTCGGACTGGACAGGGTTCTCGCCGATGACGTAGAGCGCACGCAGTGTGCCCTCGTCCATCCCCGTGCACATCTCGGTCAGCGTCAGCCCGTACGACGGCCGGATCGGCACCCCCCATGCGCGCTCGAACTTCGCGCGGACGTCCGCGTCCAGGATGTCCTGGAAGCCGGGCAACCGGTTGGGGATGGCGCCCATGTCGCCGCCGCCCTGCACATTGTTCTGCCCGCGCAACGGGGACAGCCCGGACCCGTAGCGCCCGACGTGACCGGTCAGCAGTGCCAGGTTGATCAGTGCCATCACGTTCTCGGTGCCCACGTGGTGTTCGGTGATGCCCAGCGTCCACACCAGTTGCGCGCGGTCCGCCCGCGCGTACGTGTTCGCGAGTTCGCGGATCAGCTCGGCCGGCACCCCGGTCTCCGCCTCGGCCGCGGCCAGCGTCCACGGCTCGACCGCGGCGGCGAATTCGGTGTAGCCCTCGGTGGCCCGCTCGACGAACGCCGTGTTGACCAGGCCGGCGTGGATGATCTCCCGAGCCACCGCGCTGGCCAGCGGGATGTCGGTGCCCACCCGCAGCGGCAGCCAGCGGTGTGCCCACGAGCCGGACGCGGTCTTCCTCGGGTCGACGGAGAACAGCGTCGCGCCGTTGCGCACGCCCTTGAGCACGTGCTGGAAGAAGATCGGGTGCGCCTCGCGCGCGTTGGAGCCCCACAGGACGATGACGTCGGTGTTCTCGACCTCGGCGTAGGAAGAGGTGCCGCCGCCGCTGCCGAACGCGGCGGCCAGCGCGGCGACGCTGGGCGCGTGGCAGGTCCGGTTGCACGAGTCGACGTTGTTGGTGCCGATGACGACCCGGGCGAACTTCTGCGCGACGAAGTTCATCTCGTTGGTCGCCCGCGAGCACGACAGCATGCCGAACGCGTCCGGCCCGGCCGACCCGAGCACGTCGGCGAAGCCGGCCGCCGCCCGGTCCAGTGCTTCGTTCCAGCTGGCTGGGCGCAACTCGCCGTGCTCGCGCACGAGCGGTTCGGTCAGCCGGAGGTAGGGCCGGCTGCGTTTGTGTTTCATCGGGATTCCTCCTCGATCGGATTGGCCAGTAGGTCGGTGGCGGCGTGGATGGCGCGCAGCGCGGGCGCCGTGACACCGCCGATGTCGGCGAGTTCCACGACGGCCGTGACGATCGCGTCGAGTTCCAGCCGCTTGCCCGCTTCGAGGTCCTGCAGCATGGATGTCTTGTGGTGGCCGACCCGCTCGGCACCGCGGAGTCGGCGTTCCACCGAGATCTCCGGGTGGCTGCCCACCTGCGCGGCGATGTCCAGCGTCTCCTCCATCAGCCGGACGACGAGCGCGCGGGTGTACCGGTGCCGGCAGATCTGCGCCATCGTCGCGCCGGTCAGCGCGCTGATCGGGTTGAAGGCG
>DASZXM010000251.1:0-2052 GCA_035546415.1 Pseudonocardiaceae bacterium | reverse complement strand
GAGGTCCTCGGCGGACGGCACGCGATAGGGGATGCGCGCCGCGGCGATCTTGGCCTTCGCGCGGGTGATCCGCTGGCCCATGGCGCTCTCGGCGACCAGGAACGCACGCGCGATCTCGGGCACGGTCAGCCCGCCGACCATGCGCAGTGTCAGCGCCACGCGGGCTTCCATCGACAGCGCCGGGTGACAGCAGGTGAAGATCAGCCGGAGCCGGTCGTCGTCGATGGCGCCCAGCGGCTCGGGCGGGTCGTCGCCGTACACCAGCCGAGCCTCCTTCTGCTTGTCGTCGCGTTTGCTCTCACGCCGGATCCGGTCGATGGCCTTGCGGGTGGCCGTGGTGGTCAGCCAGGCGCCCGGGTTGGGCGGCACGCCGTCGGCCGGCCACCGCCGCACGGCGGTCGCGAACGCCTCGGCCGCCGCCTCCTCGGCGACGTCGAGGTCACCGAAGCGCCTGGTGAGGGCGGCGACCACCCGGGCCCACTCCGCGTGGTGGGCCCGGGTCATCGCCTCATGGACGTCGATGCCGGTCACCGGAACGGTCGCACCTCGATCTTCCGGTTGCAGGCCTTCGATCCCTCGGCGGCGAGCCGGAGCGCCACGTCCGGGTCGGGGACCTCGATGATCCAGAAACCGGCGAGGTATTCCTTGGACTCCAGGAAGGGCCCGTCGGTGACCAGCGCCTCCGCGCCCCGGTTGTCGATGACGGTCGCCTCGTCCGGAAACGCGAGGCCGCCCGCGAAGACCCAGTGGCCGTCGGTCCGGAGCTTGTCGTTGAACACGTCGATCGCGGCGTCCTCGTCCGGGGTGGCGAGGCTCGCCTGGTCGTGGATCACGGAAAGCAGGTACTGCATGGGGAAATCCTCTCCTGGAGTGTCAAGACGGCGCGCCCCGCCGGGCAGGTGCTTCGGTCGCCGGGTCGTGCGAGTCCTGGCCGAGTACCACTGGGAAATCCGACAGTGCCTCCCGCACGGATCGGGCACGCCTCAGCCGCTGTAGCCGTTCGCGCGCACGGCGGACTCGTACTGCCGTTCGGCCGTGGCGAGGTCCGGGTGGTCGGTCATCCGGAAGTCGTGCAGGCCCATGTCGTTGACGGCGTACCGGGTCGACCCGTCGAACGGGTCGGTGTACTCGCGCAACTCGCAGCCGCCGTGGTCGGCGGCCGGGTCGTCGCCGGTGTTGCGCAGCAGGCGGCCGCTGCCGGTGATGGCGGCCTCGTACCGCCGCCAGATGCGTTCCTTGTCCCGGCCCCAGCAGTGGTAGAGGGCGTTCCCGTCGGAACCGCTGAACAGCAGCCGGGAGCCGTCGGGCAGCCGGACCCGCTGTCGGGGCCCGCTGTCGCAGGGCACCCGTTTCCACTCGCCGTCGTGCAGCGCGGCGAGCCGGCGCACGGCCGCCCAGGCAGCCTCCTTGTCGGCGAACCGACGGGTGCCGAACCCGGTGTGGTCCACGTACCAGCCGCCCCGCGCGAGCGTGCCGACCTGGATGTGCGCCCAGTCCCGGGAGCCGGCGGCGACCAGTTCCCACTGCATGACGGCCTGCCGGCGCACGGCCGTCAAGTCGACGGGCTCCCCGGCATCGACCTCCACGCCAAGCAACGATAGCCGCGGACCGGCGGCCAACCGCGTGCCCGGCCGCCCGGACAGGTGAGCAGGTCGGCGCGGATCGCGGTCAACGACCGGCCGGCAGTCGGCGCAGCGCCGTGTCCAGGTCGCGCAGCAGTTCGCCGACCCGGCCGCCGCCGCTCGGGGCGGCCGGGTAGCGCTCCAGGACGCGCACCACGACGGGCCCGGCCAGGTCCCGTGCCTGCTCGATGTGGGCGTCGCCGACCGCGCGGTCGTCGCCCGCGGCCAGTTCGAGGGCACGGGCCGCGTGGGCGGCCGATCCGAGGATGTGCCAGACCTGCGTGGCCTTCGCCAGCGGGTGCAGGTACGCCGCCGCCGCGGCATGGCCGGCAGCGCGGGCCGCGTCGGCCGCGGCGTCCCGACCGGCCTCGTGTGCGGCCCGGGCCGCCCGGTGCGCCGCCAGCGCGGCCAGCCGCAACGCCGTCGTGCG
>DASZXM010000250.1:0-11682 GCA_035546415.1 Pseudonocardiaceae bacterium | reverse complement strand
GCCACGTCGCCGACCGCGCCATCCGACTGGGCGCAGGTGACTTCCGGCCGGACGGCAGCCAGTACGGCGTGCCGGAGTTGGACCTGGTCGCGGACGCGTTGGACACGTCGGCGGCGGCATTGGCCCTGCTCGTGCAACGCGAACGTGAGCTGGTGGGCGACGTGTCGCACCAGTTGCGCAGCCGGTTGACGGCGTTGCAGCTACGGCTGGAGACGCTGGCGGTGGCGTCCAATCCGGAGACGGCGGAGGACGCGGCGGCGGCCCTGGACCAGGCCGAACGATTGGCGCAGGTCCTGGACGAACTGTTGGCGGCGGCGTCGGCGGCACGCGCGGCGGAGGCGCAGCCGATCAACCTGGCGGTGCGACTGCCGGCGATGGTCGCGGAATGGCGGGAATTGTTGCGCGCCAGGGGTCGCACGCTGCGGTTGCGGGTGCCGGAGGGCCTGCTCGCGCGGGCCACGCCCGGCCGGTTGCGCGAGGCGTTGGGCGTGCTGCTGGACAACTCGCTCAAGTACGGCTCCGGGACGGTCCAGGTGTCGGCACGGCGCGGCGACGGCATGGTGTTGATCGAGGTCAGCGACGCGGGCCCGGGCGTGCCGGACGAGTTGGCGGCGCACGTGTTCGAGCGGGGAGTGTCCGGCGGCGGCTCGACCGGGGTCGGATTGGCCCTGGCCAGGGCACTGGTGGACGCGGACGGCGGCCGCCTGGAGCTGGCGGTACTGCGACCACCGCTGTTCGCGCTGTTCCTGCCGGTGGCGAAGGCGGAGGACGTGCTGGCAACCCCGTGGCGCACGGAGGTCGGCCCCAGGTGACCGCGGGCCGGTGTTGATCGGGGCCCGATGGGCGCGGTCTCGGTGGGTGGTCGACACGCGCGGGCGGTCTGGCTGGGTGGTCGACACGTGGGGGTGGTTTCGGTGGTGGACGATTCGCCGCTCAACGCCGATGGCCGGCCGGGCGTGTCGTCCGTTGGGCGAGTTGGCAGAGCCGGCGAGGCTGTCTCGGCACGTCCGCTGAGTCCTTCGGCGTGTCGTCTGCTCAGGGATACGGGCACGCCGAAGGCCCTGTGGGTTTGCTGAAGGTTTGTGGGCGCGCCGGGCGCCGGACATGACTCGGCCCAGCCCGCTGTTGCCGGGCTGGGCCGAGTACGAGCTGGTCAGGCGACCTGTTCGTCGCTGTCCGGCGGGTCGCCGACCGCGCGGAGGCGGCGGACCTTGCCGGAGCGGAAGTTTTCCGTCGGGAACACCCACTTCTTAAAGGCCCACCAGCGGAAGACCATCGCGATCGCCGTGCCGATGATCATGCCGCTGGCGAAGTCGGCCAGTTCCTGGGTGAGCCGCGTGACGTGCGGGACCTCGAGTTGGAACGCGTACCGCGACACCCACAGCGGCAGCGTGTTCAACACCACGCCGAAGCCGCTGATCAGGAAGAACAGCGCCGCCTCGTGGTGGCGTTCGCGGCCTCCCCGGGTGCGGAACGCCCATTCGCGGTTCAGGACGTACGACACGATCGTCGCGATGATGACCGCGATCGCCTGCGCGGTGACCGGCTTGCTCTGCAGGACGGTCAGCTTCAGGCCATAGTTCACCGCGAGGGTGATGACGAAGCAGAAGCCGCCCACCAGGCCGAACTTCAGCAGCTCACGGTGCTTGATCAGCAGTGAGCGAACTGGTTCGGGGACGTGCGCGAGCGTGCTGTCGACGACGGACACACTTTGAGAGTACCCACTCCTACCGAAACACCCGGCGTCGGGGCGCCGCGGCTGTGAAACCAGCATGTTCCTCAGTACGTCACACTCTCGGGGCCACGCGCTCTGCACAATAGTGTGACGCTTCGAACTACTCCGTGTGGTGGCCAGGAAGGAGACAGGTCCCGATGTCCGGTCCGTACCCGCCGCCGGGTCAGCCGCGTCCGCCGGACAGCGGCGGCTGGTGGAGTGGCCAGCAGGGGCCCCACCCGGGCGACCAGTACGGCGGCCAGCCACCGTACGGCGGTTACCAGCAGGTCGGCTACCCCGGCGGTCAACAGCAGTTCGGACAGCCGGGGCAGGTCGGGCACGACTTTCCGACCGTCCAGTATTCCGGCCTGACCGGAGAGTCCGGCGGCTGGGGCGAACCGCCCCGCAAGCGCAACACCGGCCGGATCGTCGTGGCCGTCGTCGCCGTGCTGGTGATCATCGGCGGTGTCGCGACCGGGATCGTGCTGCTCAACCAGCGTCAGCAGCCGCAGGCCGCGCCGCCCGCCACACAGGGCGTCAACCCGCCGGTCGCCACCACGCAGGCCGCCACCCAGGCCCCGACCACCACCGATGCCGACGACCCGGGCGCACCCAACGGCAGCACCAGCCTCGTCCTGGCGGCGGGCGCCTGTGTGACCGCGCAGGTCAGCGGCAACGACCAGTACCGGGCTGTGCACAAGGTCACGTGCGGCACCGCGCAGTCCGACCTGATCCTGGCCATGACCAGCCCGGACATGGCCGGCTGCGCCGAACACCAGTACCTGCGGCTCTCCGCGCCGGACGCCGGCGTCTACTGCTTCACGCTGGACATCAAGCAGGGCGACTGCGTGAACGGCAGCTACCTGAAGGCAGCGTGCTCGACCGCCCAGTACGTCGTGCTGCGCACCGAGGCCGGCCCGGGCAGCAGCAGTTCCTGCATGGACGCGACCGGTGCCACGCACTGGGTGCCCGTCGGCCGGGACCCGGTCAAGGTCGGCTGCCTGGGCCCGACGAAGAGCAGCTGACTACACCGGTCCCAGCAGCGAGAACAACGTCGGCAGCAGGCCGGTGCCACAACCCGTTGTCGCCCCCGGATGTAGCTTGCCCGGCCCGGGCGGTGAACTCGGGCACGTCGGCGGGGTCTTCGTGCCGGGCGGCGGCTGCGTCGACGTCGGTGGCTCGTCGGTCTTCGTGCTGGTCGGCGGCGTGGTCGTCGTGGTCGTCGACCGGCGCGGTGGCGGGGTCGTGGCCGTCGTGGTCGGCGGGTGGTGCCGCTTCGTGCTCGGCGGCTGCGTCTCGTCCGTCGTCGTCGTCGACGGCGGTGGTTGCGAGTCCGGCGTGCCGGACGGCGTCGGCGTGCCGCTCGGTGGGCCCGGCGGCTCCGGCCAGCACCACACCCACTCGCAACGCGGTGGCGTGAACCGCACCGTCGTCGCCTGGTGCGCCTGGCCGAGCGTTGCCGTCACGGTGATCGTCGCGCGCACCGGGCGCAGGTGGTAGAGCCGGAACCGCAGGTGCACGGTCTGCCCGGGCTTCACCGCATCATCCGTGGTGCATGTCACACCGGCATGGCTGCCGTCGCAGGACGACGGCGGGTGCGACGACCAGATCGAGCCGGGCCGGTCCACCGTCACGGTGACCGGTTTCGTGCTGGTCCCGGTGTTGGTGACGGTCACGTCCAGGATCGGCGAGCCGTCCCACAGCCACGTCCACCACGAGTCCCACGGGTCGATCTGCGCGCGGAGCCGCAGGTCGTCGCGGACCGGCGGCGGGTTCACCGTCACGTGCACGGTGATCTGCACCGCCATCGCCGATCCGGCCGTGACCGTCCCGGTGATGTCGCCCTCCTTGGCCTGGTCGGACGCGACGAGCCGGAACACCAGTTCCACCGAGTCGCCCGGCCCCAGGCCACTCGGTGACGTGCACGTCACCGTGCCGTCGCCGGGCGGACAGTCCACGGTCGTCGTCGACCCCTGGCCACCGGCCTGCCGGTACAGCCCGATCGGGTGGGCGTCCAGCGAGTGGCCGCTGAGCGTGCCGGCCGCCGACGACACCGGCTGTGCGGACACGCCCGGCGGCAGGTGCAGGACCGCCGTCACCGGGTCGGACAGCGCGGTACCGGTGTTGGTCACGCTGATCGGCACCGTGACGGCGGCGCTGCCCGGCGTCAGGGTGACGCCGCCAGTGGGTCCGGACGCCGACAGCGTCGGCTGACCCGGGGTCGTGGTCGTCGGGGGCGGGGTGGTGGTGGTCGGTGGTGGCGGCGTCGTGGTCGTCGTGACGGGCGTCGTCGCCGGCGTCGTCGCAGGTGGCGGGGCCGTCGTGGTGGTCGTCGGCGTCGTGGCGGGCGGGGCCGGTGGCGCGGGCGGTGCCGGATGGGCGGGAGGCGCGGTCGGCGGGGCCGGCTGGACCGTCGTGGTCGGCGGGCGGACCGCGGCGGCGGCCGGGATGTCCTGTGTCGTGTGGCCGGTCAGCGCGATCGCCAGCACCGCCGCCAGCGCGGCCACCGACGCACCGACGCCGGCGAACTGCCGGGGCAGCGAGCCGGCCGCGTTCGCGGCACCGGAGGCGGCGCTCGTGCCCCCGGCCGACGCGGCGGCCGTGAGCGCCACGCCGGCGCTGGCCTTGGCCGTCGTGGCCAGGTAGCCGGCGGCGCCCGCGCCCAGCACGAGGGTCGCGATGACGCGCAGGCCACCGTTGACGTCGGCGAGTTCCGCGGCGAGCGCCCGGCAGCGGTCGCACTCGTCGAGGTGCGCCTCGACCTGGGCGGTCTCCCGCTTCGACAGGCCACCGCGGGTCCACGCGCCGAGCTTCTCGGCGGTGGCCTGGCAGCGGCCGGCCGTGGTCTCGGCGAGGTGAACCTGGAGGTAGGCCTGGCGGAGGCCTTCGCGGGCCCGGTAGGCGAGGGCGGACACGCCGTTCGCGGTCAGGCCGAGCAGCGGTGCGACCTCGGCCGGCGACTGGCCCTCGATCTCGGTGTGCCACAACACCGCCTGCCAGCGTTCCGGCAGCCTGGCGAACGCCTTCGCGGCGAGCGACCGCTCCAGGCCGGCCACCGCCGTGTCCTTGAACGGCTCGCTGATCTTCTCGGTGCTGACCCCGCTGACGGTGGTGACGTCCTCGGTCAGCTCGACGCGCTTGTCCCGCCGGGTCTTGTCGTAGGCGACGTGCCGCAGCGACGTGAGCAGGTAGGCGCGGAACGCCGAGTCGGGGCCGCGACCGGCGCGCAGCGTGTCCAGCACCCTGGCGAACGCCTCGGAGACCAGGTCGTCGGCCTCGGCGGACGAACGGGCCAGTTGGCGGGCGAGGTTGTACGCGGCCGAGACGTGGCGCTCGTACAGCGGCCCGTAGGCGTCCGGTCTGCCGGCCCGGACCGACTCGATGAGCTCAGCGTCGCTCGGGCCATGGATCTCCGCTGGGACAGCGGCCACCTATCCCTCCTCCGCCGGGCAACACCGTCATCGGCGCCGTCGCGCCTTTCGTTATCGGCGATAGTCTGACGGACCTGAATCGCTCTCGCCATGTCGGATGCCCGAATGAAATCCGTGACCCGAATGGCGTCATGCATGCCCTCTTCGGGTGTCGGGTAACTGAGAGCACATCGACGGAACCCGGGTTCGGCCAGCGGGAGGGCAAACGCCAGTGGGAACGCGGGAGGTTTCGTCACGGTGGTGGCGTGGCGACTCGGAGAGCGAGTTCCGCGCCCTGCGTTCGCGGTGGCGGACGGCCAGCATCACATCGGGCTGGCGATTCCCGTCCGACTGGGCGGTCGCCGAGGTGGACCTGGTGTGCGCGGCCGTGCTCAGCGGCGCCGAACCGGACGACGCGCTGGTCAAGCTGGGCCGGGCGCGGGCCATGGCCGGTTCCGGTCTCGGCGAGACCCTGCAGGACGTCGCCGCACTGCACGCCGTGCTGTCCGCGCCCGAACACAGCGACGGCATGGTCGCCGCCGACCCGGACGCCATGCCGGCCCGGTTGCTCCGGGTCACCGCGCTGGCCTGGTCGGACGTGCTGGTCCGGCAGCTGGCGCACACCGAGGCGTGCGACGGGCTGACCGGTCTGGCCAACGCCGCCTACCTGCGGGCCCGGCTGCGCGAGGTGTACCGGGAGGGCGCCGCGACCGGCGTCGACGCCCGGTGCCGCTACGTGCTGGTGGTGATGTCACCCGATCTGTCGGACACGACCGGGTGGTCACGGCTGGCCGCGATGGTGTTGCTGGCGGACGTGCTGCGAGCCGTGTTCGACGGCGGGCAAACGCTTGCCACCGTGGGAACGGCGACGATGGTCGTCCTCGCCGAACGCGACGACCGGCTCTCCGAGCGGGTGGCGACGGCCCGTGAGCTGGCCGCCGACCGGCTCGGCGTCGACCCGCAGCTGCGGCAGCTGTGCCCGCCGTCGGTATGGCTGGAGGGGCTGCCCGGGACGCACCCGGCGGCATGTCGCCTGATCGCGGAGCTGGCCGCTGTGTGAACGGCCGTTCGTGACACGTAAGCTCGCCTGCCTGTGGACCCCCGAACAGGCCTTCCCGTCGTCGGCATGGTGGGCGGCGGCCAGCTCGCCAGGATGACCCATCAGGCCGCCATCGCCCTTGGCCAGTCACTGCGTGTGTTGGCAATCTCGCCCGACGAGCCGGCACCGCAGGTCGCGCCGGACGTGTCGCTGGGCTCGCACACCGACCTGGAGGCGCTGCGCGCGTTCGCCGCGCGGTGTGACGTGGTGACGTTCGACCACGAGCACGTGCCGCAGGAACACCTGCGGGCGCTGGTCGACGACGGTGTCGAGGTGCACCCCGGGCCGGACGCGCTGGTGCACGCCCAGGACAAGCTGGTGATGCGGCGGCGGCTGGCGAAGATGGACGTGCCGGTGCCACCGTTCGCGCCGATCGAGTCGGCCGAGGACGTGGTGGCGTTCGGCGACCGGCACGGCTGGCCGTGCGTGGTGAAGGCGGTGCGCGGCGGCTACGACGGGCGGGGCGTGTGGATGCCCGACACGGCCGACGAGGCCCGTTCGCTGGTCACCGAACTACTGGCCACCGGCACCCCGCTCATGGTGGAGCAGAAGGTGGCCATGCGCCGGGAGCTGGCCGCGCTGGTCGCGCGGTCGCCGTTCGGCCAGGGCGCGTCGTGGCCGGTCGTGGAGACCGTTCAATCGGAGGGGATCTGCGTCGAGGTGCTGGCGCCCGCCCCGGACCTGACGGCCGAGCGTGCCGACGCGGCCCAGGACCTGGCCCTGCGGATCGCGCACGAACTGGGCGTCGTGGGCGTGCTCGCCGTGGAGCTGTTCGAGACGTCGGACGGTCTCGTGGTGAACGAGCTGGCCATGCGCCCGCACAATTCGGGCCACTGGACCATCGACGGCGCCGTCACCTCCCAGTTCGAGCAGCACGTGCGCGCGGTGCTGGACTACCCGCTCGGCGCCACCGACCCGGTCGCGCCGGTCACCGTGATGGCGAACGTGCTGGGCGCGCACGGGCCGGTCGAGATGGGTGTCGACGAGCGGGTGCACCACGTGTGCGCGCGGTTCCCGAACGCTCGCATCCACCTGTACGGCAAGCAGGAACGGCCGGGTCGCAAGGTCGGGCACGTGAACGTGACCGGCGAGGATCCTGCGTTGGCGCGGCGGGTGGCGTCGCTGGCGGCGCGCTTCCTGGCGACCGGTGTGTGGGCGGACGGCTACGACATCCACGGTGAAGGGGTGAAGCGCGCGTGACCGACGTCGGCGTGATCATGGGCAGCGACTCGGACTGGCCGGTGATGCAGGCGGCGGCGGCCGCGCTGGCCGAGTTCGACGTGTCGTACGAGGTGAGCGTCGTGTCGGCGCACCGGACGCCGGGGCGGATGCTGGACTACGCAGGCTCAGCGGCCGACCGCGGGCTGAAGGTGATCATCGCGGGCGCGGGCGGCGCGGCGCACCTGCCCGGCATGGTGGCGGCGGCGACGGTGCTGCCGGTGATCGGCGTGCCGGTGCCGTTGAAGTACCTGGACGGCATGGACTCGCTGTTGTCGATCGTGCAGATGCCGGCGGGGGTGCCGGTGGCGACGGTGTCGGTCGGCGGGGCGCGGAACGCGGGCCTGCTGGCGGTGCGGATGCTGGCCGCGACGGACGCCGGGCTGCGTGAGCGGATGACCGAGTTCCAGCGGGCGCTGGAGCGGCTGGTGCTGGAGAAGGACGCGGCGTTGCGGGCCGCGATCGGCGACACATCACCCGGTGCGTGAACGCGCGCTAACATGAGGGCGGTCCGGCACTACTGAAGGGTAACCACCGTGGACGCGAGCTTCGCCACCTACCAGCTGGCCGAGGAGCACGACGCGCTGCGCGAGGCCGTGCGCGCGCTGGCGGAGAAGGAGATCGCGCCGTTCGCGGCGGAGGTCGACGAGCAGGAGCGGTACCCGGTGGAGGCGCGCGACGCCTTGGTGCGGGCCGGTTTCCACGCGGTGCACATCCCGGAGGCGTACTCCGGCGAGGGTGCCGACTCGGTCGCGACGTGCATCCTCATCGAGGAGGTCGCCCGGGTGTGCGCGTCGTCGTCGCTGATCCCCGCGGTGAACAAGCTGGGCACGATGCCGATCATCCTGGCGGCGTCGGAGGACCTCAAGCGCCAGGTGCTGCCGGCGATCGCGGCCGGTGCGAGCGCGTCGTACGCGCTGTCCGAGCGGGAGGCGGGTTCGGACACGGCGTCGATGCGCACCCGTGCCCGCCTGGACGGCGACCACTGGGTGCTCAACGGCACGAAGACGTGGATCACCAACGCGGGCGAGTCGACGTGGTACACGGTCATGGCGGTCACCGACCCGGACGCCGCCAAGCCGGCCAACGGCATCTCGGCGTTCGTGGTGCACGCCGACGACCCGGGTTTCGAGGTCGGCCCGAAGGAGCGCAAGCTCGGCATCAAGGGCTCGCCGACGCGGGAGATCCACTTCACCGACTGCACCATCCCGGCCGACCGCATCATCGGCGAACCGGGCACCGGCCTGAAGACGGCACTGCGCACACTGGACCACACGCGCCCGACGATCGGCGCCCAGGCGGTCGGCATCGCCCAGGGAGCGCTCGACGCGGCGATCGCGTACGTCAAGGAACGCAAGCAGTTCGGCAAGGCGATCAGCGAGTTCCAGGGCGTCCAGTTCATGCTGGCGGACATGGCGATGAAGGTCGAGGCGGCACGGCAGATGGTGTACGTGGCGGCGGCCAAGGCCGAGCGCGGCGAACCCAACCTGGGCTTCATCTCCAGCGCCGCGAAGTGCTTCGCGTCGGACGTGGCGATGGAGGTCACGACGGACGCGGTCCAACTGTTCGGCGGGGCAGGCTACACCCGCGACTTCCCGGTCGAACGCATGATGCGCGACGCCAAGATCACCCAGATCTACGAGGGCACCAACCAGATCCAGCGCATGGTCATGGCCCGCAACCTGCTCCGCGGCTGACCGGGCGGCGCGGGAAACGGTTACCGGCTCCGGGGTTGTCGCATCCGGTGGCCGGAGTCCGGCCACCGGCTCGGCCGACGCGCTTGTCCGGCGTGCGGGTCGGCGCGCTCGCGGATTTGTCCAGGAACTGTCCTGTCGGTGGTCGCGAAATCGGTTCCGGCTCTGGTAGGGGCGGCCCTACCATGGCGTCGTGTCTCGCTATACCGCTGCTGTTCCCAGGACGCGCTACGTGTGCGTCGAGTGTTCGTGGACCCAGACGTCCGGGGCGGACGGTCGGGTGCACCTCTGTGTGTTGTGCGGGCAGCCGATGGTGGGTTCAGTCGACGTCGTAGATGTGCGGGCGGATCGTCGGGTCGTGGACGAGGATGTAGTCGACCACGTCCCAGAAGGACTGTAGGCGGTAGTCGTCCTGGGCTTCGGCCCTCGTCAGTTTTCGACCCCACTCCGGGTCCTCGCCGTACGACGCGGCGCCGTCGAGGAGGGTGGCCGCCGGGCCGTCGTGGTCGGGTAGCGGGCCGACGCGGCAGCCGAACGTGACCCGTTCCTCGTCGTCCGCCGCCCAGCCGAGGATCACGTCGATCAGCACGTCCCGTTCGCCGTCGTGTTCGTGGCACGACGCGTAGAACGCGGCGTGTTCGGCTCCGTACCACGTGAGGTAGCCGCGCACCATGCGGGCGCGGCACTGTGCGCAGTCCTGTTCGTCGACCGCGCGTTCGGGGTCAAAGGCCAGGCTCACCCGGCCATTATCAGCCCAGGTCGACCGTTGTGCGCTCGGTCGCGCGGCGGGACGCCAGCACGTCCGGGTCCACCTTGCCGCACTGCACCAGTGACGCCTGCGCGGCGAGGACCGCGAGGAGGCCGGACAGGACGCCGTCCGGGAACGTCCAGTCCAGTGTGGACATGACCCGGGCGCCGGACGTGATGCCGAGGGTCGCCGCGCGGTCGTGGGCCGCTGCCACCAGTTCGTCCACAGTGGTGTCGTCCAGCGCCTTGGTGGTGCCGGGAACCTGTTGCCACGGATCGAAGGTGTCGCCGTACGCGCGGACGTCGGCCAGGTAGTCGACGCCCGACGCCGGGGCGCCGCGCAGGCCCATGCCCAACGGGTCCAGTGCCACGATCGCCGTCGCGTCGTCGCCCGGGCCGCCGAACGACACGTCCGCGCCGGAGGGGTCCGACGTGACCCGCGCGCCACACCACCACGCGCCCAGCAGTACGCCCGCCGTCTGCCAGTGCGCCGGCAACCGGACCGCCACCATCGCGCCCGGCTCCACGGCCCACTCGTCGCGCAGCCAGTTGGCCGTCTTCGCCGCCCAGTTCGCCACCGTCGCCGCCGACAGCTCGACCCGGCTGCCGTGCGTCTCGTCGTACTGCGTGATCAGCGGCCTCGCCGGTTGCGCCAGCAGCGGGCCGAGGAGCTTCTCCGTGACCGTCATGTCAGTTCACACACCTGGTGCCGTCGATGCTCACCGGTTGGGTGGGCGCCTTGGGTGGTGGCGGCGGAGCCGTCGTCGTGGTCGTGGTCGTCGTGGTGGCGCCCTTGGTGGGCGCGGCTGTGGCGGGAGCGGGCGCGGGTGGCGCGCCCAGCGTCGCCATGAACCGGTGCACCTGGCTCACGTCGACCTGCACGATGCTCTGGCCGCGCGGGCTGCGGGCGTTCATGTTCACCACCGGGATCGTCACGAACTCCATGTTGCCCGACACCAGGTTCTGCATCTGCTGGGCCAGGGTCGTCAGGTCGAGGCCGGGGTCGGTGACCAGCGACTTCTTCATCGCGTCCATCAGCGCCGACAGCCGGCCCGGGCTGGTCAGGGTGCCCGCCGACAGCACCTTGTGCGCCGCGGCGGCCAGGAACACCTGCTGGCGCACGATCCGGCTCAGGTCGCCGTCGGGCAGGTTCTTGCGCTGCCGCACGAACGACAGCGCCGCCGCGCCGGAGATCGTCTGCACGCCTCGGCGGAAGTCGGCGCCGGAGTCCGGATCGGACGTCGAGTGCAGCAGGCACACCTGGACACCGCCGATCGCCTTGCTCAACAGGTAGAACCCGTACAGGTTCACCTCGACGAAGTGGTCGACGTGCACGCCGGTGACGTTCTGCACCGTCTCGATCAACGCCTTCTGCCCGGCCACCGAACTGCCGGTGCGCGACTTGGTCACGCCGTAGGCGGAATTGATCTTGTCGTCCTGGTAGCCGGGGATGGACACGTACGTGTCGCGCGGAATCGAGACGGCATAAGCCTTTCCGCCGTTCTTCGGCAGCCGCAGCACCATGATCGTGTCGGTGTTGAGGCCCGCGTCGAACTGGGTGCGCAGCCTGGTCAGCACGCTCCTGGGCAACGGGTTGCCCTGCGCGTCGGTGCGGCTGTCGTCACCGACCAGCAGGATGTCGGTGAAACCGGTGTCCGCTTTCGGCTGATCGGGTTCGCTGCTGATCTCCTCCAGCACCGGCGTGAGGTTCGTGCTGGCCTTGAACCGGTCGAGAGTGAACCACGCCACACCGGTCGCCGTCAGTGCGAGCACCGAGACCAACGCCATGGCCACGCGACC
>DASZXM010000249.1:0-5935 GCA_035546415.1 Pseudonocardiaceae bacterium | reverse complement strand
GCCCCGGTCGTCGACCGACGCGACCCGGTGCCGCAGCCGGTGCAGGCCGATCCGCCGCCAGCCCTCCTCGACCGGGGTGCCGTGGTGACCGGCGTCGTTGTCGGTGGGTGCCCGCCACAGGTCCAGCCGCGGCCCGTCGACGGCGATCCCGTCGAACGCGACCAACCGGCCGCGCTCGTCGAACTCCGCCGGGCCCAGGCGCAGGCCGGCCACCGCGGACGTCCAAGCCGTCGACACCCGGGCGGTGGACGTCCGGGCGGTGGGCAGCACCGGCGTCGGCGCCGACTCGTCGACGAGAGCCTGGCCGAACGCGACCTCGTGGCCGGCGTCGCCCCACGGTGTCGCACGCGCCAGCGTCGCGCGGACGGTCAGCCAGGTCTCGCCGCCGTCGCCGCTCGGCTTCACGGCCTCCGCCGGCAGCGCGACGTCCCGTGTCTCACCGGCTCGGATGGCCGGCACGTCCAGCGTGCCGGACGCGATCGGTGCGCCCTCGCCGGCCAGTTCCCAGTCGAACGCCAGATGGGCGGTGTCGGCGAAGTCCAGCAGGTTCGCCACGGTGACGGACCCCGCGTCCGGGTCGGGCTCGATGCGGACCGGGGCGATCACGGCCGCGAACTCGACCAGCCCCGGGCTGGGTGTGCGGTCCGGGAACACCAGGCCGTCGGTGATTAAGTGCCCGTCGTGCAACGGCTCCCCGAAGTCGCCGCCGTACGCGTAGTACGGCGTGCCCTCCGGTGTCGTCCGCGGGATGCCGTGGTCGATCCACTCCCAGACGAAACCGCCCTGACAGCGCGGGTACTGCTCGAACAGCTGCTGGTACTCGGTGAGGCCGCCCGGGCCGTTGCCCATGGCGTGCGCGTACTCGCACTCGATGAACGGCAGCGACCGGCGGTGTTCGTCGGCGCTCGGGTCCTCGGTGACCGGCTCCGCACGGCGGCCGACGGCGTCGACGTCCTCGTGCGGCAGGTACATCCGGCTGTACACGTCCGTGTACGTACAGTTCCAGTCACCCTCGTAGTGCACCGGGCGGCCGGGATCGCGCTCGTGGGTCCAGTCGGCCATGGCGGCCAGGTTCTCGCCGGTGCCCGACTCGTTGCCCAGCGACCAGATGATCACCGCCGGGTGGTTCTTGTCGCGTTCCACGGTGCGCCGCATCCGGTCCAGCAGGGCAGGCCGCCAGGCCGGGTCGTCGCTGGGGTTGCCGTGCCAGCCGACGAAGATGAAGCCGTGCGTCTCCAGGTCGCACTCGTCGATCACCCACAGCCCGTACTCGTCGCACAGGTCCAGGAACGCCGGGTGTGGCGGATAGTGGCTGGTGCGGACCGCGTTGATGTTGTGCTGTTTCATCAGCAGCACGTCGGCCAGCATCGTCTCGCGCGGCACGGCGCGGCCGTGTTCGGGGTGCCATTCGTGCCGGTTCACGCCACGGAACAGGATCGGCGTGCCGTTGACCGTGAGCAGCCCGTCCTCGACCCGCACGGTGCGGAAGCCGATGCGGATCCGGACCCGTTCGGTGTCGGTGGCCAGCGTGCCGTCGTAGAGCCGGGGGATCTCGGCCGACCACGGTCGCACCGACGCGACGCGGTGGGCCTGGTTCACCGCGACTCCGGTGAGGCCGAGTTCCGGGACGGTCAGTGTCGCGGGCGCGTCAGTGTCCACGCGCAGCGTGCCGGCGCCGGTCTCGTGGTCGTAGTCGGCGTGCACGAAGTAGTCCGGGATGCCGCCCGCCGGGGTGGCGATCAGGGTGACGCCGCGGAAGATGCCCGACAGCCACCACATGTCCTGGTCCTCCAGGTAGCTGCCGGCCGACCACTGGTGCACGCGGACGGCGAGCACGTTGCGCCCGGTGCGCAGCAGGTGACCCACCTCGAACTCGGCGGGCAGCCTGCTGCCCTTGGCATGGCCCAGTTCGGTGCCGTTGAGCCAGACCCGGAAGCACGAGTCGACGCCGTCGAACCGCAGCACGGCGGTGCCGGCAGGCCAGCCCGGCGGCAGGTGGAACGTCCGGCGGTAGTCACCGGTCGGGTTGTCGTCCGGTACGAACGGCGGGTCGACCGGGAACGGGTAGGCGACGTTCGTGTAGGCGGGCTTGCCGTAGCCGTGCAGTTGCCAGTGCGCGGGCACCGGGAGCAGTGCCCAGTCGCTGTCGTCCAGGTCCGGGTCGGGCAGGCCGGGGCCGGAACCGGTCACGGTGGGGTGGTGGCTGAAGCGCCACAGTCCGTCGAGCGACAGGGAAGGAGCGTCGGAGTCGGTGGTCGCCCTGGGCGCGAGCATCCCGGCGCCGGGGGCGGGGTCCTCGTGGTACGCGCTGGCCATGCCGTGTCGGTCCCTTCAGTCCTGGTCAGCATCCAGCAGGTCGCGCAGGTAGTGCAACTGCGTGCCCCGCTGGTGGGTGCCGCCGCCCTCGTGCTCGTTGAACGGCCAGACCTCGATGCGCTTCGGGCCCGCCCACGCGTGGTAGGCGGCGAACACGGTGGAGGGCGGGCAGATCGGGTCGCGCAGCGCGACCGAGTAGAGTGCCGGGACGGTGCCCAGCGGCGCGAGGTTCAGTCCGTCGAAATAGGACAGAGTGGTGAAGACCCGGTCCTCGTCCGTGCGGCGCGTGGACAGGTATTCGACCAGCTCGTAGTACGGGTGGCTGTCGGTGATCTCGACGGCGCGGCGGATGTGCGTCATGAACGGCACGTCGATGAGCGCGGCACGCGGGGCGGGCCCGCCGGCCAGCGGGTGCAGCGCGCCGACGGCCTGCGCGATGGCACCGCCCTGGCTGCCGCCCGCCACCACGATGCGGTCCGGGTCGACGCCGGGTGCCCGCGCCGCCACCTCCAGGGCACGGACGGCGTCGGCGTAGACGCGGCGGTAGAAGTAGTGGTCCGGGTGGTCGATGCCGTTGGTGAGGAAACCCGGGACGTGCGGGGCGGTCGCGGTCTCCGGGTCCGGGGTGTCGCCGGGCACGCCGATGCGGCCGCTCATGCCCCGGGTGTCCATCACCAGAACGGCGCAGCCGGCCGCCGGCCACATGGTGTGGTCGTGCGGCAGGCCGCGGCCCATGCCGTAACCCAGGTACTGCACGACACACGGCACGGCGTCCCGGCCGTCCTTCGGGACCACCAGCCAGGCGGCGATCGGCGCGCCGCCCCACCCGGTGAACCGGACGTCGTGGACGTCGACGTTGCGCAGGGCGGCGTCGTGCGGCGTGAACACCGGGTCGACCGGCTGTCCGGTCGCGGCGAACGTGCGCTGCCAGAAGTCGGCGAGGTCGGCAGGGGGTTGCGGGGTGGGACGGTAGGCGCGCAGCTCCGGTAACGGCAGGTCGAAAAGGGTCACGATGGGGGAGACTACCTGCCCGTGCGCTCCGGTTTCCCTGTGTGTGGAACGGTCTTGACAACGGTGGACGGACGTGTCGTCGGACCCGTCCGTCCACTGTGGTCGGATCAGCCGGTGAGGACCGGTCGGACGGCGAACGGGCGGTAGCCGGCGATCGGACCGAGGTCGACGTCCTCGAACCGGTCGGTGGGCACGTGCCAGCGGACCAGCCGGTTGCCGCCGTGCCGGTGGTGGAACAGGAGCGTGTCCGGGGTTTCCCAGATCGGGCACGCCGGGATCGACGTGCTCGTGTGGCAGCCCTCCGGCAGCGGGTGCTCGACCGGTTCGGTCGCGCCGACGTCCAGTAGCCAGGCCGACGGCGGCTGGTACCCGAACGCGTACAGCCGTTCGCCGCCCGGGGCCAGTTCGTAGGGCCGGCCGGCCGGGGCCGGGACGTCCGCGCCGCCGGGCCGCCGCACGACGAAGCCGTCCCGCACCGGGCGCAGCGTGGTGCCGCTGAGCGGGTCGATCTGCCGGACGTCCAGCGCGACCGGTTCGGTGCCCGGCAGCCAGCGGTACGCGTGGCCGTCCGCCGCGTAGTAGAACGCGCCGTCGTGCACGGCGATCGCGGCCCGGGTCAGCTCCGGTGTCCGGGGGAGGCTGGCCACCTCGCCGGTGACCAGGTCCAGCAGGTGCGGCTGGTCCCACGAGTGCCTGCCGACGTGGTGCTCTATGCCGGCGAGGAACCGGCCGTCCACGCTGCGCACCAGGTTCCAGCCCAGGTCGACCGGCAGCCGTTCGGCGGTGCCGTCCGGGTGCACGAGCAGAGCCGGCCCGCCGGACGACGCCACCACGATGCCCGACACCGTCTCGTACGCGCGGTAGCGGTGCTCGTCGGGCACCCGGGCGAGCACCACCGGTTCGTCCCCGCGCCACACCACCACGTCGCCGTTGCCGCTGATGATGCCGGCGCGGGGCGGGCCGCCCGGGCTGGTTTCCGGGGACGTGGCACGGATCGGCGCCGGCACCGCGACGACCCGGGGTTGCGGCGGCACCGGGCGCGGCAGCGCGCGGACCCCGCCGTCCACCTCGACCAGCTTGTCCGACACGGCGAACGCGAGCAGCACCGTCTCCTCGGCCGGCGTGACCAGCAGCCGCTCGGCCAGACCGTCGACCGGCGCGGGATCGCCCCAGGCCGCGACGCTGACGAGGTCGGACGCCAACCAGATGTACTGCTCCCGCGTCGCCGACAGTTCGATCGAACGAGCCTGTTCGGCCGGCAGGTCGAGCCGCTCCGTGGCCATCGGCGGATGCTCGGCCAGTCGGTGGCCGTCGCCGTCCGGGACGAGGACGCCCGCGGCGACGAGCAGCGGGATCGCGTCCCGCCGGGTGACCGGCCGCGGCACGCCGAGCTGCGCGCAGACCGACGGGTCCGGCGCGTCGCCGGGCAGTGGCTCGTCGAGCCAGGAGTCCGGCCGCGGCATACCGAACCCGGCGGCGAACCAGCCCACCTCCTGCACGTGGTAGCCGAGCACCTGCCGCCATCCCGGATCGGCCCGGGTGACCGCGGGCCGGGTGCGCCGCACCCACCGCGGCAGCCCGGGTTCGTCGGTCGGCCAGAACTGGAACAGCCACACGTCGCCCTGCTCGCCGGGTTCGGCCGCGCGGCGGGCGACCCGGACACCGAACAGTCCCCGGTGCCGCAGGTCGAGGGTGTCGTCGAACTCGCCGCCGGTCAGGTAGCCCAGCCGCACGGCGCCGGTGCGGCTGTGGAACGGCGTCTCCATGACATCGTCCCATTCGGCGAGGACGATGGCCGGCTCCGCGTCGTGCGCCTCCAGCCGCACCGCCTGGTACGGGTCGCCGGCCATGCCGTGCAGCCAGCCGTCACCCGCCGTGGCGACCGTGCCGGACAGCGCACTGGTGGCCAGCTCGCCGAGCAGGTCGTTGGGCAGCGGCGGCAGGCCGTCGGCGGTCCGGTGATCGTCGCGGACCACCACGGTGCCGTACTCGGGCAGGTACTCGTCGTCCTCCAGGACCCCCAGCAATGTCATCCGGCGACCGTACCGGGTCGATCCGACAGCCGGGTCCGAACGTCCTTCGCGATGACCGTCCCGAGTGGACGAACACGGTCGCGCCTCAGAACTCCTCGTACTCGTCCGGGTCGAGCACGCCGGCCCTGCCCCGGTCCAGGGCACGCATGCGGGTCAGGTCCTCGGCCTTCAGCTCGAAGTCGAAGACCTCCAGGTTCGCCTTCTGCCGGGCCGGGTCCACGGACTTCGGGATGGCCACCAGGTCCTGTTGCACGTGCCAGCCCAGGATGATCTGTTCGGGCGTCTTGCCGTGGCGCTGCGCCAGCTCACGGACCAGCGACGCCTTGTGCAGGCCCTCCGTGCGGCCCAGCGGGCTCCACGACTGCGGGACGATCCCGTACTTCTCCAGGTACGAGCGCAACGCCGGCCTGGGTGTCGCCGGGGACAGCTGGATCTGGTTCACCGCCGGCAGTACACCCGTTTCCGCGTCCAGCTGTTCGATGTGCGCCTTCGTGAAGTTGGCGACGCCGACCGACCGGACCAGACCGGAACCGCGCAGCTCCAGCATCGCGCGGTAGGACTCCACGTACTTGCCC
>DASZXM010000248.1:0-4737 GCA_035546415.1 Pseudonocardiaceae bacterium | reverse complement strand
CACTCGCACCAGCAGTTCACCGTCGGCCGGTTCGGGCACCGGCAGGCGGGCCGGGCGCAGCGACCCGGTGTCGATCGGTCCCGGCCGGGTCACCCGCCAGGCGCGCATCGTGTCGTCCATCGGTCCCCCTTCACGGTCGCGTCCAGCGTGCGGCTGGTTCAGGATGTCCGCATGACGGACGTGTCCCCCAGGGGTGCCCGGGCACGCAACCCGTGGGGCCAGGGCGACCGGCTGCGCACCGAGATCCTGGTGGCGGCCGGCGAACTGCTGGGCGAACTGGGCACGGTGGACGGGCTCACGCTACGCGGTGTCGCCCGCCGCGTCGGTATCGCGCCGGCCAGCATCTACGCGCACTTCGCGGACAAGTCGGCGCTGGTGGACGCGTTGATGGACCACGAGTATCACCGCCTGGTCGACCTGATGCGGGTCGCCGAACAGGACCCGTGCGACGCGATGACCCGGTTGCGCGCCCAGCTGCACGCGTTCTGCCGGTATTCGCTGGCCAACCCGGGCGTCTACCGGTTGATCTTCGGGTTGCGGTTGCGCCGGTCGGCCGAGGAGGGCACGACGTCGGCGCACTCGCTGGTCACCCAATTGACCGCCGGCCTGGAAGCGTGCCGACAGCAGGGCGCCCGGCTGCGGCTGCCGGCGGAGCGGGCGGCGATCGTGCTGGTCGTCGGCGCGCACGGCCGGGTGGCCATCTCGCACGCCCGGTGCGACACCGAGGCCGAGGTGCTGGCGTTCGTCGACGAGCTGCTGACGCTCGTGTTCGCCTGAATCGGACGAAGCCTGAATCGGACGAACGAGTGTCGTCCACGCGCCGTGGTCGTCTCGACGCGCAGAGTCAGCTAACATTCGTTCGGTAACTAACCGTACACACGTACGGGTCTTCCTGTCACACCGTCGCGGAGGAGCAGGAACGTGACCGAAACGCTGAACTTCCCCATGCAGCGCGCCACCGGCTGCCCGTTCGACCCACCGCCACGGCTGTCCGGCCTGCTGGCCGACGAGCCGATCACCCGGGTGCGGTTGTGGGACGGGTCGACACCGTGGGTCGTCGGCCGGCACGTCGACCAGCGCGCGCTGCTGGGCGATCCCAGGGTGAGCGCGGACTCGCAGCGGCCCGGCTACCCGGCGCAGAGCGCCAGCCTGCGTGCCCGGCGGCAGAACTCGATCAGCTTCATCTCGATGGACGACCCGGAGCACCGCAGGCTGCGCCGCATGGTCACGTCGCCGTTCACGATCCGCAAGATGGACCACCTGCGCCCGGCGGTGCAGCGGATCGCCGACGACCTCATCGACGGCCTGCTCGCCGGCCCGCGCCCGGTGGACCTGGTCAGTGAGTTCGCGCTGCCCGTGCCGTCACTGGTGATCTGCGCGCTGCTCGGCGTGCCGTACGCCGACCACGACTTCTTCCAACGCAAGAGCCGCATCCTGATCCGTGCCGGCGAGTCGGTCGACGCGGTCCTGGCCGCCCAACAGGAGTTGATCGACTACCTGGACCGGCTGATCGGCGACAAACTCGCCGACCCGGGCGACGACCTGCTGTCCACGTTGGCGGTCGAACGGGTCCGCACCGGGGAGCTCACCCGGGTCGAACTGGCCCGGATGGGCATGCTGCTGCTGGTGGCCGGTCACGAGACGACAGCGAACATGATCGCCCTGGGCACGCTGGCCTTGTTGGAACACCCGGAGCAACTCGCGGTCCTGCGCGACACGACCGACCCCGACGTGGTGCGGCGGGCGGTCGAGGAACTGTTGCGGTACCTGACGATCGTGCACTCCGGCCGCCGGCGCGTCGCGCTCGCGGACATCGAGATCGGTGGCGTCACGATCAAGGCGGGCGAGGGCATCGTCCTGGCCACCGACGTCGGCAACCGCGACGCGGACGTCTTCACCGACCCCGACCGCCTCGACGTGCGCCGCGACGCACGCCGCCACCTGGCGTTCGGCTTCGGCGTGCACCAGTGCCTCGGCCAGCCGCTGGCCCGCATGGAGCTCCAGGTCGTGTACAGCACGCTGTACCGCCGCATCCCGGGAATGCGCCTGGCGACCGACCTGACCGAAATCCCGTTCAAGACCGACGGCCTGGTCTACGGCGTGTACGAACTCCCCGTCACCTGGTAGCTGACACGGTACAGAGCCGGTAGCCAGGTGAGCCGTGCCACGATGAGACCGCGCGGTGCCGGACGCGACGACCAACAAGGAGGTTGGCATGGGTGCACGGAAGACCAGGGCGGCTGTGTTGCACGGGGCCCACAAACCGTTCGAAATCATGGAGCTGGACCTGGACGCACCCGGGCCGGGAGAGGTACTGATCAAGTACCGGGCGGCCGGGTTGTGCCACTCCGACCTGCACCTGATCGACAACGACCTGGTGCCCCGGTTCCCGATCGTCGGCGGCCACGAGGGCGCCGGCGTGATCGTGGAGGTCGGCATCGGGGTCACCAAGGTGAAGCCCGGTGACCACGTGGTGTGCAGCTTCATTCCGAACTGCGGGCACTGCCGTTACTGCTCCACCGGCCGGCAGAACCTGTGCGACATGGGCGCCACCATCCTGGAGGGCTCCCTGCCGGACGGCACGTTCCGGTTCCACGCGGACGGTGCGGACATCGGCGGGATGTGCATGCTGGGCACGTTCTCCGAGCGGGCCGTGATCTCCGAGGCGTCCGTGGTGAAGGTGCACGACTGGCTGCCGCTGGAGACCGCCGTGCTGGTCGGGTGCGGCGTGCCGACCGGGTGGGGTTCGGCCAACTACACCGGTGGCGTGCGGGCCGGTGACACCACGGTGATCTACGGGATCGGCGGCATCGGCATCAACGCCGTACAGGGTGCCGCGATGGCCGGGGCCAAGCACGTGATCGTCGTCGACCCGGTCGAGTTCAAGCGGGAGACCGCGTTGAAACTGGGCGCCACACACGCCTTCGCCGACCCGGCGGAGGCCATGGCGAAGGTCGCCGAGCTGACCTGGGGCCAGATGGCCGACCAGGCGCTGGTCACGGTCGGCACGGTGGACGAGGCCGTGGTCAGCGAGGCGTTCAACATCACCGGCAAGGGCGGCACGGTCGTGGTGACCGGGCTGGCGCACCTGGAGAAGCTGACGGTGCACGTGTCCGGCGCGCTGCTGACCCTGCTGGAGAAGACGATCAAGGGTTCGCTGTTCGGCTCGGCCAACCCGCAGTACGACATCCCCCGGCTGCTCGGGTTGTACCAGGCCGGCCAATTGAAGCTGGACGAGCTGGTCACCCGGCGGTACACGCTGGACGAGGTCAACGAGGGATACCAGGACCTGCGGGACGGCAAGAACATTCGCGGGGTCATCGACTTCCCGGAGTGACCCGGAACCGGTGGGGCGGGTGCCGACCCGTCCCACCGGTTGCCGCCGCGCCTGCCGGACCCGATGGTGACGCGACCCTGGCACGGCGTGCCGATCCGAGGCCAGCCAGCGGACCGAACCCCGATGGTGACACCACCCCCAACCCGGCGCGCCGAGCAGAGGCCAACCAGCGGGCCGGGCAGACTGGCGCCCGTGACCGTGCAGAACGAACCGCACCAGTCCGACACCACCGACACGACCCCGGTCGAGCGGCCGGCGCACCACGGCGGACCGGTGCTGGTCCTGGCCTTAGGCGCGCTCGGCGTCGTGTTCGGCGACATCGGCACCAGCCCGCTCTACGCCCTGCAGACGGTGTTCTCCATCGACAACGGTGCGGTGCAACCGGTACCCGCCGACGTGTACGGCGTCATCTCGCTGGTGTTCTGGTCGATCCTGCTGATCGTCTCGGTGAAATACGTGCTGTTCGTGATGCGCGCCGACAACGACGGCGAGGGCGGCATCATGGCGCTGGCCGCCCTCATCCGGAGCCGACTGACCGGGCGGCGGAAACTGGTCGCGGCGGCCGTGCTGCTCGGGGTCATCGGCGCGTCGCTGTTCTTCGGTGACAGCGTGATCACGCCCGCCATCTCGGTGCTGTCGGCCGTCGAGGGTATCGACGTCTTCGCGCCGGGTGTGCACGACGCCGTGCTGCCCATCGGTGTGGTGATCCTGATCGTGCTGTTCCTGGTGCAGCGGTTCGGCACGCATCGGGTGGGCAGGCTGTTCGGGCCGGTGATGCTGCTGTGGTTCGTCGTCGTCGGCGTGCTGGGCATCCCGGAGATCGTCACCCATCCGGGTGTCCTGCGCAGCCTCTCGCCGACGTACGCGATCGCGTTCGTCGCCGACCACGTGTACGTCGCGTTCATCGCGATGGGCGCCGTCGTGCTGGCGATCACCGGTGCCGAGGCGCTGTACGCGGACATGGGGCACTTCGGCCGGCCACCGATCCGGCGCGCCTGGTTCTGCGTGGTGTTCCCCGCGCTGACGTTGAACTACCTCGGTCAGGGCGCGCTGATCCTGCACCGGCCCGACGCCGTGTCGAACCCGTTCTACCTGCTGGTGCCCGGCTGGGGGCAGATCCCGATGGTCGCGCTGGCCACGGCCGCCACGGTGATCGCGTCCCAGGCGGTGATCTCCGGCGCGTTCTCGGTCGCGACACAGGCCGTGCGGCTGGGTTTCCTGCCGCATCTCACGGTGCGGCACACGTCCGACGAGGAGAGCGGGCAGATCTACGTGCCGGCGGTGAACTGGTTGCTGCTGGGTGGCGTGCTGATCCTGGTGTTCGCGTTCCGCTCCTCGGCGGCGTTGGCCACCGCCTACGGCCTGGCCGTCACCGGCACGCTGCTGTTGACCACGTCGCT
>DASZXM010000247.1:0-5198 GCA_035546415.1 Pseudonocardiaceae bacterium | reverse complement strand
GCCCTGCTGGCCGGCACACCCATCCCGCCGGCCATCGCCACGAAGTCCAGGTCCGGCCGGGACAGGTCGAGCAGGTCCGCCGCCTTCCGGCCACCCTCCGCGGCGCCGACCCGCTGCAGTTCCAGGCGCAGGATCGCGTAGGCGCTGTTGGCCAGCACCACCGTCGTCACGTTCAGGCCCTCGCGGGCCTGCGTCCACAACGCGGACAGCGTGTACATCGCGCTGCCGTCCGCCTCCAGGCAGATCACCGGCCGGTCCGGGCACGCCACGGCGGCCCCGACGGCCAGCGGCATGCCTTGGCCGATCGCGCCACCGGTCAGCGTCAGCACGTCGTGCGCCGGCGCACCGGCTGTCGCGGCGGGCAGCAGCAGACCGGACGTGTTCGCCTCGTCGGCGATGATCGCGTTCTCCGGCAGCAGTGCGCCGATCACGTCCGGCCAGTTCTGTGCGGTCAACGGCCCCGACGGCAGCGCGGGCCTGCGCGCCTCCTGGAGGACGGGTTCGACGCCGTCGGCCACCAGGCCGGCCAGGTTCGCCAGCGCGCCGACGACGTCGTCGCCGACGTCGGCCAGTGTGTGCACCGTGCACCCGTCCGGCACCAGGTCACTGGCCTTGTCCGGGTAGGCGAAGAACGACACCGGCGACCGCGCGCCGGCCAGCACGATGCGCCGGGCGCCGGTCAGCTGGTACTGCACCTGCTCGGCCAGGTAGCCCAGGCGTTCCACGTTCGGCAGCCCGGCACCGCGCCGGATGCGCGTCGGGAACGTCTCGGCGAACAGCTTCGCCCCGGTCGCGGCGGCGATCCGGCTGGCCGCCCGCAGGCCGTCCTCGCGCAATGCCATGCCACCCAACAGGATCACGGTCGACTCACCGGCCCGCACGGCGTCCGCGGCGGCCCGCACGGCGTCGTCACCGACGGCGGCCGGACTCGACACCGCGGCCGGCGGGGCCGGTTGCGCACCGTCCGACCAGGACACGTCGGCCGGCAGGATCAGCGTCGCCACCTGGCCCTGCCGCGCGGCCGCGATCGCGTCCGCCGCGTCGCCCGCGACGTCACCGACGGACCCGCTGCGCCGCACCCAGCCCGACACCGACCCGGCGATCGCGTCGATGTCCGACTCCAGCGGCGCGTCGTACCGCTTGTGGTACGTGGCGTGGTCGCCGACGACGTTCACGATCGGTGAGTGCGCCCGCCGCGCGTTGTGCAGGTTGGCCAGGCCGTTGCCCAGGCCGGGACCCAGGTGCAGCAGCGTCGCCGCGGGCCGGTCGGCCATCCGGCCGTAGCCGTCGGCGGCGCCGGTGACCACGCCCTCGAACAGCGCGAGCACCGCGCGCATCTCCGGCACCGAGTCCAGCGCCGCCACGAAGTGCATCTCCGACGTGCCCGGATTGCCGAAGCAGACGTCGACACCGCCGTCGACGAGCGTGCGGATCAGGGCCTGGGCGCCGTTCATGCCTCGTCCTCCATCCCGAGCAGGACCTCCGGGTTCAGGATGCCCGCCGGGTCGAACGACCGCTTGATCCTGCGCATCAGGTCCAGTTCCGCCGGGTCGGTCAGGTCCAGGAAGTGCTGGCGCTTCTGCGTGCCGACCCCGTGTTCGCCGGAGATCGCGCCACCCAGGGCGATTCCGGCCTCGAACATGCTGTGCATCAGGCGGTGCCGCACGTCCGGGTCGGCCTGGAAGATCGCCAGGTGCACGTTGCCGTCGCCGGCGTGCCCGCAGCCGACGACGCCCGACCCGGTCTCCTCGGCCAGTTTCCGTGTCGTGGCAAGGAATTCCGGCATCGCACCGCGGGGCACGACGACGTCGACGATGTCGTTCGCACCGGCGGCCTTCGCCGTCCAGAACGCCTTCTCCCGCGCCTCGATCAGCTTGTGCGCTGCCGTCCCGTCCAGCACGTAGACGTCGGTCGCGCCGAGCGTGCCGAGCAGGTCGCCCAGCCGTTCGACGTCCCCGCCCACGCGGTCGGCCGACGTGTTCTCCAACGCCACCACCAGGTACGCCTGCGTCCGGTCCCGCACCTCGTCGGGCACGCCGAGCGTGAGCTGCTGCGTGTAGGTGATCGCGCCCATGGTCAGCGCGTCGATGTACTCCAGGATCGCCGGCGCCAGGCCGCTGGCGATGATCCGTGGCACGGCCCGGACGACGCCGTCCAGGTCGTCGAACGGCGCGAGCACGGTCCGCGTGTCGGTCAGGCGCGGCGACAGCTTCAGGGTCGCCTCGGTGACCAGCGCGAGCGTGCCCTCCGAGCCGATGATCAGCTGCGTGAGGTCGTATCCGGTACTGATCTTGGAGATCCGCCCGCCGGTGCGGATCATCTCGCCGGTGCCCAGGACGGCCTGTAGGCCCAGCACGTTGTTGCGGGTCACGCCGTAGCGGACGGCCCGCATGCCGCCGGCGTTGGTGGCGACGTTCCCGCCGAGGCTGGCCGACAGCTCACCCGGGTACACCTGGTAGGCCAGCCCGGCCGCGGCGGTGGCGTTGTCCAGCTCGGACAGCGTCAGTCCCGGCTGCACGACCGCCACGTGGTTCACCGTGTCGATCTCCACCAGCGCGTTCATCCGCTCGAACGACACCACGATGCCGCCGTCGGAGGGCAGGCACGCACCGGACATCCCGCTGCCGGACCCTCTCGCCGTCACCGGGACGCCGTCGGCCACCGCGACCCGGACGATCTCCGCCACCTGCTCGGCCGATGTGGGCCGGACCAGGTAGCCGGGTCGGCCCGGGGTGGCTGTCAGGGCCTCGTCGTGCCGGTAGTCCTCGGAGATCGCGTCACCGGCCACGACGTGGTCCGCGCCGACGACCTCGACGAGCCGATCTGCGGTGGCCTCAGCCATACATGCCTCCTCGCACGTGTCCATCCCACCGGTTGGCCGCGGGTGTCCGCTAGGCGGCGCCCACCAACGTGTGCAGCGTACGTTGTCCGCTACGGACAATTCGGGAGGGTCACGTGGGTACCGATGACGAGCTGCTTCGCGCGCAGTTGGCCCAGTTGGCCTCCGACAGCGGGCTGTTGGACGCGGCCGTGGACGGGGCGCGGTCCCGGTCCAGCGCCGTCGCCGCGTTGCCCAGGGCGGAGACCGTTCGGCACACCGTGGCGCTGATCTCGTCGGCCGTGCTGGCGTTCGCGGCGCGCAGGCCACTGTCCACAGCGGAGCTGGCGGCCGCGGCGCGGCTGGGTGCGGAGCGCGCCGAGCAGGGAGTGCCGCTGGCCGCGCTGCTGGACGGGTTCCAGGCCGGCCGGGCCGAGGCCGTGCGGTTGGCGATCGCACGGGTGCGGGCGGCGGGCGTGCCGGCGGACACGCTGCTGGACGCGTTCGTCGAACTGGACGGCCTGATCACGGACCTGGAACACGAACTGACCCACGCCCACCACCGCACCGAACTGGACCGCATCCGCACGGCGCGCGACCAGCGGTCGCTCGTGCTGCGGCAGTTGCTGCTGGGCGCGCTGCCCGACGAGCCGAGCCTGGAGTCGGTCGGTCTGGCCGCCGGCACCCGGTACCACTGCCTGGTCAGCGCCGTGCACGAACCGGGTGCCGCGCACCGGCTGGAGCACCGGTTGCACACGTCGACCGGCGGTGTCTACGGCCTGCTGAGCGGCTACCTGGTGGGCGTGGCGGCGCGGCTGCCGTCGCCGGTGCGCGGGGCGCTGGTGGTGGCGTCGTCCCCGGTGCCGGTCGCCGCACTGCCGGACGCCTACCGGATGTGTTGCGCGGCAAGGGATGCCGGCGTCCTGGCCGGGATGACCGGGCTGGTGGACACGACGGACCTGGCCGTGGACGCGGCACTGGACGCCCTGCCGGCGCTCGGCGACGCACTGGCCGGCCGGCTGCTGGGGGACCTGCCGGACACGCCGTTCCACCGGGACCTGGTGGCCACGGCATTGGCCCACCTGGACAACGGCGGTCGGTTGGAGGCCACGGCGGCCGCGCTGCACGTCCACCCGAACACCGTGAAATACCGGCTGCGCAGGCTGCGCGAGCTGACCGGCTTCCCGGCCGAGGCCCGGCTGCGCCAGACCGTGCACTGGTGGTGGGCGCTGCGCACCTGGCGGCGAAGAAACATGTGACTGACGCACACATATGAGGTACGGTCTGCCGATGGATGCGAAGAGCGAGTTCCGGATCACGTCGTGGGACGAGCAGGCGTACGCCGAGTTCGCCGGCCCGGAGAAGCTGACCAGGGCCATCACGGCCCAGCGGTACACGGGTGACCTGGCGGGTGAGAGCCGCGGCGACTCACTGATGTACTACGGCCCGGGCGACGCGCCGGTGCGCTACGTCGGGCTGGAGCGCTTCACCGCCACCGTCGGCGGCCGGTCGGGCACATTCGTCGTGCAGGCCACCGGCACCTACGCCGACGGCGTGGCCGAGACGACCTGGTCCGTGGTGCCGGGTTCGGGCACGGGCGAACTGGCCGGCCTGCGCGGCACCGGCGGCTACCGCGCCGAACACGGAGCCGGCGCGGTGCCGGTCGACTTCTCGTATAGCTTCGAGGAATGACACTGGACCGCTCGGCCAACCTGGTGGGCGCGTTGGCCCTGGCGGTCACCGACCGCACGTCGGCGGCGATGGCCGAGGCGGGTGGGGTGTCGGAGAGCGCGGCGACGGCACTGCTGGCGCTGCACCACTTCCTGGAGCGCCCGTCGATCGACGCGCTGCGCCAGGTGCTCGGGCTGACGTCGTCCGGCACGGTGCGGCTGGTCGACTCGCTGGCCAGGAGCGGGTACGTCCGCCGGAAACCCGGCGCGGACGCGCGCTCCACGGCCGTCACGCTCACCGCGTCCGGCAGGGCCGCGGCGAAGCGGATCGCGGCCGCCCGCGCCGAGGTGCTGGGCGGTGTGCTGGCGCCGCTGTCCGACGAGGAACGGGCGACCCTGGAGTCGGTCGTCGGCAAGATCCTGGTCGGCCTGATGCGGCCGCCGGGCGCGACGCGGTGGAACTGCCGCCAGTGCGACACCGGCCTGTGCCGGGGCGGCCCGGACGGCTGCCCGGTCGGCAACGAGGCCAAACGCCGCTACTCGCTCGCCTGACACCGGCGGCAACCGTCGCCCATGGCCGACCGGCCGCGGACCGAAATCCGGATGACCGGGGCGTCGATCGCTGCCAGGCTCGGATCGTGTCCGACGACATCGAGATCACCACGCTCGCCGAGCGGCCCGAGTACATCGGCCGGGTCTACGAGATGGCC
>DASZXM010000246.1:0-4834 GCA_035546415.1 Pseudonocardiaceae bacterium | reverse complement strand
CGCCTCGACCCGGAACTGTTCCAGCATCTCGAAAACCGCGCGGGCCAGTGGGTCGGCCGGGCGGCCCCGGGCGTGTGTCACGGGGTCGGAGTACCGCAGGCGTTGCGCCGCGCCGTCGGCGGCGCAGCGGAAGGCGGCCAGGTCGGCGTCCGCGGCCGGGAACAGGTGCGCGGCGCGCACCGGCAGCGGTCGGGGGCCCTGGTGCAGACGACCGCCGCGCAGCCGGACATCGGGCAGCCCGGTGAGCGCGCGAACCGCGGCGGCGTACAGCTCCGGCAGGTCCGTGGCCCGGTCGCCGCCGGCCGGCACGATCAGCCCGCAGCCCTGAGTTCGGCCTGGTGACCCAGTTCCCGGTCGAAGCAGCGCTGGAAGTACTCGGCCACCACCGGCCGTTCCGCCTCGTCGCAGCGATTGACGAAGGACAGGTGGAACGCCAGTGCCGGGTCACCGAAGATCTCGGTGTTCTCCGCCCAGCTGATCACGGTGCGCGGCGACATCAGCGTGGCCAGGTCACCGGCCCGGAAACCCTGTCTGGTCAGTTCCGCGACGGCGACCATCGCGGCGACCAGGTCGCGGCCGGCGTCGTCGGCGAACCGCGGCACCCGTGCCTGGACGACCGCGATCTCCTCGTCGGCGGCCAGGTGGTCGAGGGTGACGACGATGTCCCAGCGGTCCAGCTGTGCCTGGTTGAGCCGTTGGGTTCCGTGGTACAGCCCGTTGAGATTGCCCAGCCCGACGGTGTTGGCGGTGGCCATCAGCCGGAACGCGGGATGCGGCCGCACCACTTCGGCACTCTCCAGCAGGGCCAAGCGGCCGTCGCGTTCGAGCAGGCGCTGGATCACGAACATCACGTCGGGCCGCCCCGCGTCGTACTCGTCCAGGACCAGGACCACCGGGCGGCGCACCGCCCACGGCAGGATGCCCGGCACGAACTCGGTGACCTGCCGGCCGTCCCGCAGCACCACCATGTCCCGGCCGACGATGTCCAAACGGGACAGTTGGCTGTCCAGGTTCACCCGGACACAGGGCCAGTTGAGCCGGGCGGCGATCTGCTCGATGTGCGTCGACTTGCCGGTGCCGTGCAGTCCCTGCACCAGTACCCGCCGGTTGTGGGCGAACCCGGCCAGCAGGGCGAGCGTGACGTCCGGCTGGAACCGGTACGCCGGGTCGACGTCGGGCACGTGGTCGTCCGGCTCGGCGAACGCGGGCACGACCAGGTCCGAGTCGATGCCGAAGACGTCCCGGACGCCGATCGAGCGGTCCGGTCCGCCCGCGAACAGGTCGGTCACCATCGGCCTCCCCTTCAGGACAGCAGGCGGGTGCTTTCGTCGGTCCCCTCGGCGTCGGCCACGCTGATCGCCTCGGCTGCGCGCTGCAGCGCGGGCAGCACCTGCAACGCCTTGTCCACCGTCAGCCGCATGACCGGTGCCTGCACCGCCACGGCGATGTTGGACCGCACGCCCTTGGCGGGCGCCAGGACGGCGACGCAGACCAGGCCGGGCAGGAACTCCTCGTCGTCCAGCGCGAAGCCGTCCCTGCGGATGCGGGCCAACTCCTCCTCCAGCGCGTCGAGGTCGCAGATGGTGTTGCGGGTGTACGCCCGCAGTGGCGCGTGGCCCAGCAGCTTGCGCCGCTGGCTCGGCGTCATCTGGGACAGGATCATCTTGCCGCTGGCCGAGCAGTGCACCGGCACCCGGGAACCCGGCCGCAGGTAGAAGCGCAGTGGCTCGGAGGTCTCGACGCGGTCGAGGTAGACGATCTCGCTGCCGGACAGTGTCGTGATGTTGCAGGTCTCGCCGAGTTCCTCGACGAGGTGCTTGAGCACCGCGTGCCGCGCACCGTGGAAGGTCGAGTTGAGCAGGAGTTTCTCGGCGAACTGGCGCAGCCGCGGCCCGGTGCCGTAGTGCCGCCCGTCGGGCTGCCGGATGAGCAGTCCCGCGCCCTCCAACTGCTGCAGCATCCGGTGCAGGGTCGGCTTGGGCATGGCGGTCTCGGTGACCAGGTCCTGCAACGTGACCAACTGGTCCTTGGCGGCGATCAGTTCGAGCAGGGCGAACAGCCGCAGGGTCGGTGTGTCCCCGTTCAGAGCGGCCGTGTCCGGCCCGCTGATGAGTTCCACGGCGCCTCCCGGTCCGAGCCGACGTCAGCGATGTTCCAAAAACTAGCACAAGGCGTCTCGATTATCTGCCTTTCGGCGTTGACGGCGCCATGAGCCCGGCTTATCGTGACCGGTATCTCGATTTCAGGAACCAGCCGTACAGCTTTGCCGAACATGTTTGGTCCTGGCGAAGGAGTGGACGATGGCTATGCGCAAGACGGGTGACGGGCGGACCGTTGCCAGTGGCCCGACGACGATGACCCCGTCGGAGGCGTTCGTCGAGACCCTGGTGGCCAACGGCGTCACCGAGATCTTCGGCATCATGGGTTCGGCCTTCATGGACGCGATGGACATCTTCGCGCCGGCCGGCATCCGGCTGATTCCCGTCGTGCACGAGCAGGGCGCGGCGCACATGGCCGACGGCTTCGCCCGGGTCAGCGGCCGGCACGGCGTCGTGATCGGGCAGAACGGCCCCGGCATCAGCAACTGTGTCACGGCGATCGCCGCGGCCTACTGGGCGCACAGCCCGGTCGTCATCGTGACGCCCGAGGCCGGCACCATGGGCATGGGCCTGGGCGGCTTCCAGGAGGCCAACCAGTTGCCCATGTTCCAGGAGTTCACCAAGTACCAGGCGCACCTGAACAACCCGAAGCGGATGGCCGAGCTGACCGGCCGCGCCTTCGACCGCGCGATGTCCGAGATCGGCCCGACCCAGCTGAACATCCCGCGCGACCACTTCTACGGCGAGATCGTCGCCGACATTCCCGAACCGCAGCGCGTCGACCGCGGCCCGGGCGGCGAGCAGAGCCTCAACCAGGCCGCCGAACTGCTGTCCACCGCCGAGTTCCCGGTGATCATCTCCGGCGGCGGCGTGGTCATGTCCGACGGTGTCGACGAGTGCCGCGCGCTGGCCGAACGGCTCGGCGCCCCGGTGGTCAACAGCTACCTGCACAACGACTCGTTCCCGGCCAGCCACCCGCAGTGGTGCGGACCGCTGGGTTACCAGGGTTCCAAGGCGGCGATGAAGCTGCTCGCCAAGGCGGACGTCGTACTCGCGCTGGGCACCCGGCTCGGCCCGTTCGGCACCCTGCCGCAGCACGGCCTGGACTACTGGCCGACGAACGCCAAGATCATCCAGGTGGACGCCGACCGCACCATGCTCGGCCTGGTGAAGCGGATCACCGTCGGCATCTGCGGTGACGCGAAGGCGAGCGCGGCCGCGCTGACCGCCCGGCTGGCCGACCGGACCCTGGCCTGCGACGCCACGAAGGACGAGCGGCTGGCGCGGATCCGGGCGGAGAAGGAGGCCTGGGAGACCGAGCTGACCGGGTGGACGCACGAGAACGACCCGTTCAGCCTGGACATGATCGCCGAGGCCGACCAGGAGCAGGGCAGTTGGTTGCACCCGCGCCAGGTACTGCGCGAACTGGAGCGGGCGATGCCGGCCGACGTGATGGTGTCCACCGACATCGGCAACATCAACTCGGTGTCCAACAGCTACCTGCGCTTCGAGCGGCCGCGCAGCATGTTCGCCGCGATGAGCTGGGGCAACTGCGGCTATGCGCTGCCCACGATCATCGGCGCCAAGGTCGCCGCGCCGGACCGGCCCGCGATCGCCTACGCCGGTGACGGCGCCTGGGGCATGAGCATGAGCGAGATCATGACGTCTGTCCGGCACGACATCCCGGTGACCGCCGTCGTCTTCCACAACCGCCAGTGGGGCGCGGAGAAGAAGAACCAGGTCGACTTCTACGACCGCCGGTTCGTCGCCGGAGAGCTGGACAACCCGAGCTTCGCCGGGATCGCCCGCGCGATGGGGGCCGACGGCGTGGTGGTGGACAGCCTCGACCAGGTGGGTCCGGCGCTGCGCAAGGCCGTCGACGCGCAGATGAACGAGAGCCGGACCACTGTGCTGGAGATCATGTGCACGCGCGAACTGGGTGACCCGTTCCGCCGGGACGCGCTCTCCAAGCCGGTTCGATTCCTGGAGAAGTACCAGGACTACGTGTAATCCGCGCATCGTGTCGGGTCCGGCCGGGCACGTTTCCGGCCGGACCCGATCGACTGCGCCGACCGGGTGCGAGCAAAGCCACGTGCCATCAGCTTGCACTTGACCAGACCACTCAGGTGCCATGGAAGAGGAATCTCCGTGGCAAGGGTGTCGCCAACGCCGTCGCGCCGACCTGCCACTCCTCGAACCGGATGCAGGTGGCGGGAGCACATGACGTCCTCGTATCGCGCGCGACGGCTGTTCTGGTGGTGGCGAGCCAGCCGACAACACAACCCACTGCTGCGCCGAAGCACGCCGGCGCAGCGCGTCGCCGTGGCCGCGGCGCTGATCGTCGTGCTCACCGTCGCGGTGGGCGGGGTGTTCGCCGTGCTGACGACGCATGCGTCGGCGGCCGCCGACGCACGGCGGGGCGCCACCGGGTCGCACCTGGTCGCCGCGACCGTGCGGGCGGTCGACGCCCCGGCCGACACGGTGCCGAACATGGACGGCACCGGGACCACCCACACGGTCCGGCTGAGCTGGTCGTGGCACGGCCGGGAGCACACCGGCACCCGGCAGGTGCTGAGCCCGCCCGACGTCGGCTCGACCACGACGGCGTGGGTCGATGACACCGGAGCGCTGGCGCCGCGTCCGTGGACGGGGGCCGACCTCACCCTCGTCGTCACCGGTGTCGCGCTGGGCGCGGCGCTGATCGAGGCGATCGTCGTCCTGTCGGTGGTCCGGCT
>DASZXM010000245.1:0-3790 GCA_035546415.1 Pseudonocardiaceae bacterium | reverse complement strand
TTACTGCCCGTGCGCGATCGAAGAGAGTTGTTCATCAGCACCGTGACGCCCGTCGTGGCCACGGTGGTGGTGGCGATCGCGATGGTCGCGGTCGGCGTGCGCAACCTGGGCGGCTCCCCGCCGGCAGCGGCGCCCCAGCCGACGGGCGTGCTCGGCTCGGACAACCGCTTCGTGATCGCGATCCTGACCACACAACCGGTCACTGTCGACGCGGCGACCGGCAGAGCCAACACCAACAAGGTCAGCACGGTCATCCTGCACGCGCTGACCCCGGCCGTGAGCTGAACGCCCACGCGACCCGCACTGTCATCGACGCTCGCCGGCCGGGGCCGGCGTGGCCGCTTGTCTGTGGCTTGGGTGTGGCTTGTCTGTGGCGCGGGTCGCAAGCGTTTGCCGGTGGGCGTTGGCGTGGGTTGGTCGGGGGCGGATGGCACACTTGTTCGAGTGCGTGACGAGTACGCGGCGGCCGACTCCATCGGGCGGCGGCTGCTGGACCGGGTGCTGGCCGGCGTGCCGCACGGCGAGTCACCACTGACCCACGTGGCCGACCTGCCCGAGAGTCAGGCCCGCCACACCGAGTGGCCCTCGTGGGCCGATCCCTCCGTCGTCGCTGCCGTGCAGGGTGTGGGCGTGCCGGAGCCGTGGCACCACCAGGCGCTGGCGGCGAATCTCGCGCATTCCGGTCAGCACGTCGTGATCGCGACCGGGACCGGGTCCGGCAAGTCGCTGGCCTACCAGCTGCCGGTGCTGTCGGCCCTGCGTGCCGACCCGAAGGCCACCGCGCTGTACCTGTCCCCCACCAAGGCGCTGGGCGCCGACCAGTTGCGGGCCGTGCGCGCGTTCGACCTGCCGGACGTGCGGGCGGCCAGCTACGACGGTGACACGCCCATGGCGGAGCGGGACTGGGTGCGGGCGCACGGGCGGTGGGTGTTCACCAACCCGGACATGCTGCACCGCGGCATCCTGCCGCAGCACGGCCGCTGGGCACGGCTGTGGCGCCGCTTGTCGTACGTCGTGATCGACGAGTGCCACGCCTACCGCGGCGTGTTCGGGTCGCACGTGGCGCTGCTGCTGCGCAGGCTGCGCCGGATCGCCGCCCGCTACGGGGCGAATCCGGTGTTCGTGTTGGCATCGGCGACCGTGGCCGACCCGGCCGCGTCGGCCAGCCGGCTGACCGGCGTGGACTGCGTCGCCGTCACCGAGGACGGCTCGCCGCGCGGCAGCCGGACGGTGGCGCTGTGGGAACCGCCGCTGCTGGCGGGTCTGGCCGGGGAGAACGGGTCGCCGGTGCGCCGGCAGGCCGGCACCGAAGCGGCGCGGATCATGGCGGACCTGGTCGTCGAGGGTGCGCGGACGCTGGCGTTCGTGCGGTCGCGGCGCGGCGCCGAACTGACGGCCCTGGCAGCGAAGCGGAACCTCGCCGAGGTGTCGGAGTCACTGGCCGGGCGGGTCGCCGCCTACCGCGCCGGCTACCTGGCCGAGGACCGGCGGGCACTGGAGAAGTCCCTGGACAGCGGCGAGCTGCTCGGCGTGGCCAGCACGAACGCGTTGGAGCTGGGCGTGGACATCGCCGGCCTGGACGCCGTGGTCGTCGCCGGCTATCCGGGGACGCTGGCGTCGTTCTGGCAGCAGGCCGGCCGCGCCGGGCGGTCCGGTGACGGCGCGCTCGTGGTGTTCGTGGCCCGCGAGGACCCGCTGGACACGTATCTCGTGCACCATCCGCGCGCGATGCTGGAACGGCCCGTCGAGGCGACGGTGTTCGACCCGACCAACCCGTACGTGCTCGCGCCGCACCTGGCGTGTGCGGCGGCGGAACTGCCGCTCACCGAGGCGTGCCTGGCGGACTTCGGCTTCGGCGACGCCGCCCGGGCGCTGGTGGACGACCTGGTCGAGGAGCGGACGCTGCGCCGCAGGCCCACCGGCTGGTACTGGACGTCCCGGCACCAACCGCACGGCGACGTGGACATCCGCGGGTCGGGCGGCACGCAGATCGCGGTGGTTGAGGCCGACTCCGGACGGATGCTCGGCACGGTCGACCCCGGTTCGGCGTGCTGGTCGGTGCACCCGGGCGCGCTGTACCTCCACCAGGGCGCGTCGTACGTGGTGGACGAGCTGGACCTGGACGAAGGCCTCGCCCTGGTGCACGCGGAGGCGCCGGAGTGGACGACGTCACCGAGGGACGTCGTGGACATCTCCGTGGTGCGGATCGTGCAGCGGCGCGACTTCGCCGGCGTGCGCACGTTCCTCGGCGAGGTGGACGTGACGTCCCAGGTGGTGGGCTTCCTGCGCCGGCTGCCCACCGGGGAGGTGCTCGACCAGGTGCCACTGGACCTGCCGGCGCGCACCCTGCGCACCAGAGCCGTCTGGTACACGATCACCGACGACCTGCTGGCCGACGCACTCACACCGTCCACTTCGGACGGTGTGGACGATGGTGGCAGCGCGCCGGGGGGCGTCGGGCTGATTCCGACGCGCATCCCCGGCGCGCTGCATGCCGCCGAGCACGCGGCGATCGGCCTGCTACCGCTGTTCGCGACGTGTGACCGTTGGGACATCGGCGGTGTTTCCACCGCCGCGCACGCGGACACCGGGGAGGCGACGGTGTTCGTGCACGATGGTCACCCAGGGGGCGCCGGCTTCGCCGATCGAGGTTTCGCCGCGCTTGTTCCCTGGCTCACCGCAACGCGGGAGGCGATCTTCTCGTGTGAGTGCTCGGCTGGTTGCCCGTCCTGCGTTCAGTCGCCCAAGTGCGGGAACGGCAACGAACCACTGGACAAGGCAGGTGCGGTGGCCGTGCTGGACACCGTGCTCGCCGCGATGACCGGCGGCGGTGGCGTGGAGGTCGATGTCCAGCACGGCAGCGGTCCCGTTCAGGCGAACGCGCGGTCCGCGCCGACGAACTGACCGGCGGGAGCGAGCGTCCGCGTCTCGGTGACCGCGCGCACCATCGCATCCTGGACCGTGTGCGCGGTCGGCAGCTCCCAGCCGCAGACCTCGGGACGCACGCGCCAGTGCACGATTCCGTGCTCGAAGGCCGTGGGCGGCAACGGAATCCAGCTGCCCTGCCCGTGCAGCACGACGTCGTCGTGCTCGGCCAGCTCGCGGGGCAGCACGGACCCCGCCTCGATGAGGAACAGCCAGCGACCGGTGGGAGTGGCCGCGATCGGAACGGGCTGACCGGCCGAACGGAGCACGGCCGCGGTGCGGCGACCGATGTCCGCGCCGACCTCGATGGCGTCGAGAACCGCGCCCGTGGCGACGAGGAGGCTGAATGCCTCGCCGTTCCACCACTCGGCGACCTCGTCGGCGGTGGCGCCGACGCGCTGAGCCCAGTCCTCGTGCACCGGGTTCGGACCGGTCTGGTGTGACGTGCCGCCACCAACCCATGCCGAGCCCGCCGGATAGGTGCCTGGCATGACGGGCCATCCGCGGTACGCGAGGCCGATGGCCTGTGCGCGTAGCTCGATGCGGAAGGCTCCGCGCCAGCTATCCGACCAATCCATGTCGGTCAGCTCCTCAAAGTGTCATTCATGCGTGAGAGTTTGGTCGGGGCCATCCGGTGGTAACCCCGGCGTCGCCCAGAAATAGACAACAAGATTCGGCCAGTTGGCGGTAAGGCGCAGTCGACAACCGGTCGGTGCAACACGGTGAGCGAACTCACCCCTACTAGCAGCCCGTCGAACGGCTGCCATTCGTCGCGGGCCAGCAACCGAAACCGGGCAGATCTGACCTCTACCGTGTTCCGGACGGGTTCGACGCGGTGACCAGCACGAACCCCCGCCGATCACCG
>DASZXM010000244.1:0-5893 GCA_035546415.1 Pseudonocardiaceae bacterium | reverse complement strand
GGCCAGGGCATTGTTGTGGGCCCGATTGACCGAGCCGCACGTGGCTCGACTGGTAACACTGGCTGACGAACTGGCGCGCGGTCAGGATCTGCCGGTCGGCGTCGGCGCGGTGCCATATCCCGACGCTGACGGCGGCGGCATCCATGCACAGGTGCTATTCCTGCTCAACGACCCTGGCGAGGGCGCGCGCGTCGATTCCGGCGGGACCGGCATGCTCTGCCTGCTCAACGACGACCAGACGACGCGCAAGCAGCCCATCCATATCGCGATCGGCCCAGGTCGCTCTGCGCCAGGCGCATCGACGCGCAGCCGAGATCGCCGCGATGGACTGAGTGGCTGCCGACTATCCGGCGCCGCATCCGGCCGCGCCTGGGCCGTTCGATCGCCAGATGTCGCCGATATCCGCAGCTCCGGGGCTCGTCTCGTTCGTCGGAGCGCGCCACCGAGGCTTGGGGACCACTGCGGTGTCTCCCGTCGAGGACTCGATGATCGACATGTCGGATTCGCTTCACGGAAACGGCCGTTTCCTGAAACGATCGTCCGCAGGGTCGTTCGCATCCGTCAGTAGGCCCCAGAGCCAGCGGGCGACGCGCGCAATCGGCGGTAGGAAGGTCGAGCAGTGGATCTGCAGATCAGCTTCGAGGGGGGCACGGTCGACGACTACGTGACGCTGACCGGCCTGCTGAATGACGACCGCGACTTCCGCGGCCGCGTCCGCCAGGTCACTGGACCGCCCGTCGACGGCGCGCTGGGCGACTGGATCGAGATGCTCACGGTCGCCGTCGGCTCCGGCGGACTCGGCGTCACCCTGACCAATTCGCTCAACAAGTGGCTGGAGACCCGGCACGCGGACCTGGTCGCCAAGGTCACTGTCACCCCGAAAGGCCGCACCGTGCGGCTGCGGGCCCGCGAGACCAACGCTGAGGCCCTGCGACTGCTCAGCGAGATCCTGCATGACAGCGATGAGCGGTGAATCCGTCATCCCGCCCGGTTCCCGGGCAATCCTGATCGGTGTGCCCCGCTACCAGGACCCCAAGCTCGTGTCCTACGACACCGTTGGCAACAGCGTCGAGGGTATGCGCCATCTGCTGGTCGAGTCCGGTCTATGTGGTTGGCAGAAGGACCAGGTCAGCGAGTTCGTCGACCCGACGAACTCCGGTCAGTTTCTGACGGAACTGCGAGAGCTGGCGCTGGGTACCTCGGGGGTGCTCCTGTTGTATTTCGTCGGTCATGGCCTCCTGTCCGAGCAGGGCGAGCTGTGCCTGGCCATTGCCGACACCGATCATCGGAATGCCGACGCGACCGGACTGGAATACGACAAGATCAGGCGGATGCTCCGCGGCGGTACCACGGCTACCACCAGGATCGCGATCATCGATTGCTGCTATTCCGGGCGGATCGTCGGGCTGGGTTCGGTTGACGAGAAGCAGCTCGCGGATCTGAGCGAGACCGAGGGCGCGTACACACTCACCGCCGCCGACGGCCTCGCCGGCAGCCAGGGCGCACCGCACAACACGTTCACCGCGTTCAGCGGTGAATTGCTGGACCTGCTGACCCATGGAATCCCCGACGGCCCGGCGAAGCTGACCCTCGGAACGATCTTTCCGCACCTCCAGCGGCGGCTGAAGGCCAGAGGACTGCCCCGCCCCAACCAACGCGCGGACGGCTCTGCGGCAGCATTCGTGTTCGCCCGCAATGCCGCATCGACGGTATCCCATGCGGCGCCACCCGCACCGCCACCAACGGCGACCACCGATGCGCAGCCGCCTCCCCCAGGGGTCACCATCACAAGTTCTGCCCCTGCGACCATGCACGGCGGCCGATCGGCTGCGGGTCGGCGGCCGTGGACGCGGCGCGGTGGCGTCGTCGCGCTCGTCGTACTAGCCGCTGCCGCCGGCATCATCACGTGGACGCAGTGGCCATCGGCCCAGCCGCTGCCCGCGTTCACCGAGGTCGAGACGCTCGCCGGCCAGACCACGGCCGACCGCCTGGCATTCAGCCCGGACGGGCGCACCCTCGTCGCGGTCGACGACGGACGCCGGTCCAGCACCGTGCGGCTCCTGAACACCAGCACTCGCCAGCCCATCGGCCAGCCCTTCACCCTTTCCGGCTACACGGCGGTCTCGGAACTGCGGTTCTGCCCGGATGGGCCCACAGCGGTCACTGACGACAACGGCAGCCAGAGTGTCGTGCGCCTGTGGAATGTATTGAGCCACCACGAGATCAGGCAGCCGATCACCATTCCTCACAATTCACTGTTCGGGGCGCTCAGTCCGGACTGTCGCACGTTGGCCACCGTGGATCTCGGCACCAGGGAGGTGGACACCACGTCCGGTGGGACCCACGACACCGTGCGCTTGTGGGATGTGAGCAGTGGGCAGCAGATCGGCGGGCCGGTGACCGTCACCGCGTCCGGTGACCTCACAGTGGTGTTCACCCCGGACAGTCACACCCTCGCCGTCGGGTACAACTTCTCCAACGCACCTACCAACGGACTGACCGCCCCCGGCGGTGAAGTGGACCTGTGGAACGTGGCCAGCGGCGATCCGAATGGCCGGTTCACGTATCGCAGTGACACCATGAGTTTGGAGGCGGTGGCGTTCAGCCCGGACAGTCGGACCCTCGCCACAGCTTACGGTGGGGGCGGCGCCAGCACTGTGTTGCTGTGGGACCTGACCAGTGGGGAGCAAATCGGCCAACCCATCGCTGATCCGGACAACCCGTTTGCTGCCACGTTCATCGGCTCTGGCCGCGTCCTGGCCACCGAAGACCGCTTCACCCGGAACGGAATCGCACACGACATCGTGCGGCTGTGGGACGTGGCCAGTCAGCGGCAGATCAGCCAACCGCTAACAGGGAATGTCACGGCCGTGGCGTTCAGTCCGGACGGCCGAACCCTTGCCACCGCGAACACCGACCACACCCTACAGTTATGGCGCCTGCCTCCCGGTGGCTGATCCGATACGCGGAGCGCGGTCGAACGGATCTGCTCGCGGAACGGCCCGGACACTCGGCCACCAACATCAACCATTCCGGCGCACCTGGCCGTCGCCGATCCGCTGGCTGTCCTCGGAATCCTGACGCCTTACCTCCTCCCGGCCGCGCACCGACTGTCCACCGGGGACATCACCGTGCAGCCAGCGGCAGCCTGCGACGAGCATGGCCGCGAACACCGCCAGCCACACGGCCAGCGCCACCCACGCCTCGCCACCGCCCAGCGCGGCCAGCCAACGCGTGCCCGTGGCGTAACCCATCTGGGCGCTGGCCACGCCATACATGCCAACCGGGAACACCATGCTCCACAGGCCGCTGTCGTAACGCAGCGGCACTCGGCGCCCAAGGTGCCGCCACGCACCCAGTGCCACCAGCAGCGGGATCAGCCAGCTGCAGAACGACCACAGTACCAGCGAGACGCCGGCGAGCAGGCCACGCGACAGGAGCGTGCCCGGCAGGGCGAGCAGCCGCGCGCCGGCCAGGATCGTGATCGCCGCGGCCCCCATGAACACCCAATACGGCGACATGAGCTCGGCCGCCGCGACCGGTCGCACCAGCAACCGGGCCAACACGATCCCGGCCAACAACAGGTACAGCACCAATCCGATCGCCCAGCACACCGCGCCCGCCTCCGCCAGCACCGTGGCCAACGCCGTGGCCGGGGCGACCGCCGCGAGCGTGGCGGCGGCCACGGCGACGGACTGGGTGCCGACCACCCAGAGGAACCAGGTGCCGTTGACCTGGTCGAGGCTTGGATGCCGACGTGGATCGGCGATCAGCCCCAGCGGCACGCCATAACCCAACAGCAGCCAACCGAGCACGCCCACGACCAGCAGCGCGGCGGCCGGCCCTGTCCAGCCGCCGAGGGCCAGCCCCGCGGCCAGCACGTTCGACGCGGCCACGAACGTGAGGAACGCGAACCCCCGGGGGCTGACCGCATCGGCCAACATCCGCCGCGGCCAGCGCACCAACCGCCACCCGGACACCGCCGCCAGCCCGACGTAACCGACCAACCCGACCACCAGCAGCACATCCGACGCGACCGGCAAGCCGTCACCGGTCAGGGCGGCCGACACGATGCCGGTGGCCATGACGAACGCGAACACACCGGGATTGAGGTCACGCAGTACCGGCCGCCATTCCGCCCATCCCGGGTGGGGCGTCCGTCGGGCTTGCCGGCCCATGCCAGCGGCCTCGGCGTGGAGCCTCAGTTCGCCCGGCCGTGCCGGTTGCGCGTGCCCAGCCACTCGGCCAGGACAGCGGCCTGGCTGTGCTCGATGTCGCGGGTCGCGGTCAACAGCGTCAGATCCTGGCCCCGCGCGAGCGAGCACAAATGCTGAGCCAACTCCTGGTGGCGTGGGTCGCGCAGTTCGGCGAGGTACCGGCGGCGGAACTCGGCGAACCGCGCGGGGTCGTGTCCGTACCAGCGGCGCAACTCGGTTGACGGCGCCACCTCGCGCAGCCACTCGTCCAGATGCGCGTCTTCCTTGCGCACCCCGCGAGGCCACACCCGGTCGACCAACACCCGTACTCCGTCCGACCGTGCGGGTTGGTCATAAATCCGGCGACAGTCGATGTGCGTGTCCACGGCGAGCTCCTTCCCAACGCCGACAGGGAACTCCTACTCCCCAAATTTATACAACTCGCCTTGTATAAACCGGGCCGAGTGACGCAACACCCACGTCCAGTGTCTCCCCAACGAAGGCACCAGTCCATCCGACGGACCCACCCGGCGCCCAGCAGTGTGGGCAGGGTGATCGAAGTCAACGAACTCACCAAGCGTTACGGCACGGTCCACGCCGTGAACGGGCTGACCTTCACGGTCCGGCCCGGCCGGGTGACCGGGTTCCTCGGCCCCAACGGTGCCGGCAAGACCACCACGTTGCGCCTGTTGCTCGGCCTCAACACCCCGACCAGCGGCACCGCGACCGTTCAACGGCCTGGACCCGGAGGGCGTGCGCTGGGCGCGCGGCCTGTTCCAGCGATTGGCGGCCGAGGGGCGCACGGTGTTCGTGTCCAGCCATTTGATGAGCGAGATGGAGAACACCGCCGAGCGGCTCATCGTCATCGGTCAGGGCCGGCTGATCGCGGACCAGACCGTTGCGGAGTTTCGCGGCCCGCAGCGCCGTATCCAGTGTCACGGTGCGAACGTCACGGTGCGAACCCCGGACCCTGCCGCGCTGGTGGCCGTGCTGACCGAGGCCGGGGCGTTCGTGCGAACGGCCGGTGACGTGCTGACCGTCACCGGCCTGAACGCCGCGCGCGTCGGTGAACTCGCCTTCACCCATCACGTCATGGTCCACGAGATCATCTCTCACACCGGAACGCTGGAGGACGCTTGGATGGCGATGACGCCGATACTGTGCGCGACGACGGTGGGGGAAGGCGATCAGCGGCACGTTGCCGATGTCGTCGCTGATCTGGGCGAACAGGTTCGGCACCATGGTGGCGGCACCGACGACCAGCGTGACACCGGCGGCTGTGAGAGAGGTGCGCCGCGGCCGGTTGGCGGCGAGATGACACACCAGGACATCGGCGGCCAGCCACAGTGGCCACCGCCGCTCCCGCAACAGGGCGTCCACCACCGTCTCGCTCAGCACCAGCCCGAGCACCGGCAGCGGCCAGCGGCGTCCCAGCCCCAGCGGTGCGGCCATGGCGACGGCCATGCCCACCACCAGCCAGCCGGCCAGCCGCAGATACTGGTGCGGAGGCTGGAAGACCGGCGTGACCAGGGCGGACATCGTGTTGTCGAGCGGCACGGCGAACGCGGCGCACAGGCGGATGACCGGGCACGCGAACCGGCCGCCGCTCCGGTGCCGGGCGGATCGCGGCACCACGAGCGCACGCGCCAGATGTGTCTCTCTCCGAGCGTCGTCGCCTCAGGGTTCGCGGCCTGCCA
>DASZXM010000243.1:0-12444 GCA_035546415.1 Pseudonocardiaceae bacterium | reverse complement strand
CTGCCGGCGCGGGTCGAGCTAAAGGCGGCGGTGGAGGAGTTCAATCGATTCTTGCGTGCTCAAAGCAAGTTTGAGCGAAGCGTTGAAGATCTTCGTGATGTCCCTGACCTGGATCCGATCGTCGATTATTCCGGTAGTGGTGACCGTTTCGTGCCATGCGATGGTCGGTAGCCGTGGACTCGAAAAGTCCAAGATACTGAAGGTTGACGATCCGAAGAGTTCGCAGGCCTGAACAGAGAAAGGGATTATGTGAACATCGATGAAGTTCGGCTGCTCTTCAAGTATGTCGATCACGTGCTGAAGTTGGCGCCGACGAACGTCCCGACCGCCGATTTCCTGAAGTAGTACGGCTTCGCTCATCAGGTACGTCAGGCGCAGTCGATCGTCGCCCTTCAGTCGATCTTGTCTTCTCAACCGAACTTCGACGTACTGGTCGACTTCCACCTCGGGGATTCGCGCGGAGACGCTCATCACCGCTCGTACGTAGTCCTCGATCTGCAGTAGGCCGGGGAAAAGGAGGTTTTCGAACCCGCATACGCTGAGCGCTCCGGCCTCCAGGCCGTAGTAGCGCAGCGTCTGCTCGTTGCTCGCGGGATAGTCGGCCCACCAGCCTGGATGTCGAGCCGCTGCTCGCAGTCGAAGTAGTTCCTGGTGTTCGTCCGTTCCGAACTCGAGGATGTCCGCGGCCTTGGCCAGGTTCTCCCTGGTTGGAATTTTGTGCTCGTTCTCGATCGCGGACCAGTAGTTGCGCGTGAGACCCATCGAACGGGCCACTGTCGCGGCGTCGAGTCCCAGCTGTTCCCGGCGCTGGCGTAGCCATAGGGCGAGTTCCCAGCCGGCGACGACGGACGATGTCGGAGGCGCCATGCTGCTCCCTTCGGCAGATGACAGCCTGGATCAAGCCGGACGCTCAACGTATCACAGGTGGGCGCCTCGGTGACTGTGACGGTTACTCGATTTGGTTACGGTAACTGCCGAATGCTGGTGCATGCATGCATCGTCGACGTACCTTCTGTTCTGTGGACAACTCACTCGATCGGGCGGGGAGGGGTCATGTCATCGGCACGTCGAGGGCAATCGCTGGGCTTATCCACCACGAACGGAAAGACTCCTTTGATCACCGCGCACCGGACGGTCGTGGCCGTCGATGTCGCCGGTTTCGGGCGGCATGCTCGGAACAACACGAACCAGGTTCGTGTGCGGGACGGCATGTACGGGGCGATCGAGCACGCTTTCGTGTCCGTGGGCATTCCATGGACATCCTGTGACCAGTGGGGCACCGTGGACGGTGTCCTTGTTCTTGTGCCTGCTGAAATTTCCAAGACACTTTTTGTCAACTATTTGCCTGATGCGCTCGTCAAGGAACTCACGATCCACAACCGGACGCACCCTCCCAGCGAGAAGATCCGGATGCGGCTCGCGCTGCACGCCGGTGAGATCAGTTACGACTCGCACGGTGCTGCCGGAGCGGCGATAACCAACACGTGTCGGCTGCTGGAGTCGGGCACTCTCAAGTTGGCGCACGCGCAATCCTCGGCCGTGCTCGCGATCATCAGTTCGGACTGGTTCTACGACGAAGTGATCCGGCATTCCGAGCTGAGTCGGTCCGAGTCCTACTGGCCGCACAGTGTGATGGACGCGGCCACGATGACTCGCGCCTGGGTTCGGTTGCTCAACGCGCGGGGTTAGCGGAGATCCGCCGCTGCCAGGACCGTGCGGATCTTCGTACGTTCGTCGTCCGTGAGCGGGGCCAGTGGCGGTGACGTCCGGTCGGTGTCGATGATTCCTCGCAGTTTCAGCGCCGCCTTGAACGAGCCGAGCGCGGCTGCCGTGAAGCCGATCCGGCCGCGGTCGGCCACCTCGGTGATGGCGAACAGGCGGGCCAGGCGGCGCTGCTCGGCCGCTGCCGTGGTCAGGTCGCCGGCGCGAGCGGCCCGGTACAGGCGGATGTAGCCGTGCGGGTCGATGTTGCCCAGGCCGGGGACCAGGCCGTGGCCGCCGCTGGCGATCGCCATGTCGGCGAACAGTTCCGAGCCGGTGAGGCACTGGAACGGCAGGTCCTTTGTGCCGTCCACGACCGCGCGGAACCCGGCGAAGTCGCCGCTGGAGTCCTTGATCGCCGCGATCACCCCGTCCTTCGCCAGTTCGACCACTGTGGACGGCCGCAGCTTCACGTGCACCGCGCTGGGGATGTCGTAGGCGACCAGCGGGACGTCCACTCGGGAACGGATCAGGCGGAAGTGGGCGCTCATCTCGTCCGGGTGCGGGCTGACGTAGAACGGTGCCGTGGCCACGATCGCCGTCGCGCCCAGGTCCTGGCCGCGGCGGGCGCGGGCGATCGAGCGGACCGTCGACGTGTCGATCACGCCGTACAGCACCGGGACCGCACCCGCGGCCACCTCGACGGCGACCGCGAGGGCGGCTTCGCGGTGTTCGTCGGACAGCAGTGCCACCTCACCGGTCGAGCCGCCGATGAACAGGCCGTCCACACCCGCGGCCAGCAGGAACTCGCACAGCCGCGCCAGCGAGCGGCGGTCCAGGTCGCCGTCGGCCGTCAGCGGAGTGCAGAGGGGTGGGACGACGCCGTCGATGACCATGTGCTCTCTTTCGTGTCGTCGTCGGTCGCGGGGCGCAACCGGGCGGGTACGTCGAACCCGACGAGTAGGGCGGTCAGCAGCGTCAGGCCGATGGCCAGCCAGGTCAGCGCCGGGCCGAGACCGATCTGTGCGGCAATCTTCGCGCCGACCAGCGGGGCGACGGCACCGCCGAGCGCGCCCACGTTGTAGGTGAATCCGAGGCTCGCGGCGCGCAACCGGACCGGGAAGTGGTCGCCGATGTACTTGGGCAGCAGGCCGGAGATACCCGAACCGGTGCCCTGCAGGATGAACAGCAGCACCCACACCAGCACGATGGCGGTGCCGCCGATGGCGAACGTGGGGAACACGAACACCAACGACAGCAGCAGGCCGGCGGCGTACGTGCGGCGCACGCCGAACCGGTCGCCGAAGATCCCGACGACGCACGACCCGGCGGCGTAGCCGAGGCCGGCCCAGGTCAGGGCGTTGGCGACCTGGCCGGGGTCGTAGTGCAGGACGGTCTTCAGGTAGGTGGGCAGCAGCGACTGGATCGGCCACGAGTACAGGAACGCGCAGAACACGGTGACCATCAGCGCGACCGCCATCGGCCAGGTGCGGCCGCTGATCTGCACGGCGAACGCGACGAAGCCGAGCACGGCCAGCGCGATGAACAGCGGGTAGAGCGATCCGGCGTGGCCGGAGAAGATCAGCACCAGGCACGCCGCGATCACGGCGGCGACCGGGATGTTCCACCTGCCCTGCAACAGGGCCGTGGCGCTGGTCGGCCGGGTGCGGTCCTGGGCCGTCCAGTCCTGTGCCTCCGGCAGCGACCGGCGCAGCCACAGCGCGATGACGACCGGGATGATGCCGACCCAGAACAGCCACCGCCAGCCGATGTGCGGCACGATCAGGGCGTAGGCGCGGGCGGCCAGGATGGAGCCGATCGGGTAGGCGGACAGCAGGAAGCCGCTGGCCCTGGCCCGCAGGTGACGTGGCCAGCTCTCCATGACGTACGTGGTGCTGGACCCGTACTCGCCGGCCATGCCCAGCCCGACGATCGCGCGGAAGACGAACAGCGACCAGTAGCCCCACGCGAAGCCGCACAGGGCCGTGCCGACGGCGTAGCACAGGATGCTCAGGATCATCGCCGGTTTGCGGCCGAACCGGTCGCCGATGGCGCCGAGCACCAGTCCGCCCAGCCACCGTGACACGAACGCGGCCGACACCAGCGTGGCCGCGACGGTGAGCGGCAGATGGAACGACTTGGCGACCTCGGTCAGCACGAGCGTGATGAGCACGAAGTCGAACCCGTCGAGCAGATAGCCCAGCCAGGCGGCCACGAACGCCTTCCGCTGACTGCCGTCCAGCTGTCGCATGTCTGTCACCTCGTCGTCGGGGCCACGTAGTCGTAGGACGTTGGACGTCCTATGATGTCCGAGACGGTAGCGCGTGGTGCGAACGGGGGCAAGTGGGTGCGGGTGCTGCGGAGCCAGGAGCTGGTCCAGTCGATCATCGACCTGATCGACGAACGCGGCCTGCGAGCCGGTGACCCGCTGCCGCCGGAGCCGAAGCTGATGGAGGAGTTCGACGCCGCGCGCAACTCCGTGCGGGAGGCGCTGCGCACGCTCCAGGCGCTGGGGATCGTGGAGATCCGCCACGGCTACGGGACGTTCGTCGGGTCGGCGAGCATGACGGCGATGCGCCCGTCCCTGCTGTTCCGGACGCGCGCGCAGTCCGTGCGCGGGCTGGAGGACCTGCTGGAGGTGCGGCAGATCCTGGAGACGCAGCTGGCGAACAAGATCTCGGCGCGGCCGGGCCAGCCGCTGCTGGACGAACTGGACGCGTGCGTCGAGCGGATGCGCGACCCGCACCGGTCGGCGGAGGCGGACCGGCGGTTCCACGAGCTGATCTGCACGGCGGCCGGGAACGAGCTGGCCCTGGAGCTGATCCGGCTGTTCTGGGACGTGTACCGGCAGACGGAGTCGCAGCTGGGCGCACCCGCGTCGACGCCCGAGGGCCTGGTGGACAAGCACAAGGCGATCGTCACGGCCCTGCGCGGCGAGGGGGCCATGACGGTCGAGGAGGCCGTGGCCCGCCACTTCGACGAGGTGCGGCTACGCATCGAGGCCGTCACACCGTAGGAAACCCGGGCAACTTCCCGCCCCGGATGTGCGTGATCCACACAGATACCGCACAGCCGGAGTTGGAGACATGCGCCTACCGCACTGGTTATGGGCAGTCGCGATCACCGCCGTTGTCGGAGTGGGCACGGTGGCCGCACTGCAGCCGTGGTCCAGACCCGTCGCCAGCGCACCGGTGGACAAGGTCGCCCGGGCGGACATCAGCACCTCCGCGGTGGCCGACATCGGCCCGGTGGCACTGGATCCGGCGCGGTTCGCGGACGGCTCCTGCATGGCGTTCCTGCCCACGTCCGGCGACCGGCACCAGACGGTGTTCGTCGACGCCGGCCACGGCGGTCCGGACCCGGGCGCCACCGGAAACGGCATCAAGGAGAAGAACGTCACCCTGCCCGTCGCACTGGACGCGGCCGGCCGCTTGCGCGCGATGGGCTATCGGGTCGTGCTGTCCCGCACGGCCGACAGCCCGGTGGTCCGCCTCACGCCGGCCGATGTGGACGGTGCCCTGCTGAGCACGACGGGCGACCACAACGACGTGATCGCCCGGGTCACGTGCGCGAACCTGGCCGGTGCCGCGGCGCTCGTATCGATCCACGTCGACGCGTACCCCAGCAGCTCGGTCAGGGGCGCCACCACGCTGTACGACGCGGATCGCCCGTTCTCGTCCGCCAACCACACGCTGGCCGCCGACCTGCAACACCAGATCATCGCCGCCCTGGCAGCAGCGGGCTGGCAGGTGCACGACCGGGGCGTGGCCGACGACACCCACACCGGCGGCGGCGAGATCACGGCGGCCGGCAACGCCTACGGCCACCTGGCCCTGCTCGGCCCGGCGAAGGCGGGCCACGTCGACCACCCCAGCACGATGCCCGGCGCCGTGGTCGAACCCCTGTTCCTCACCAACCCCACCGAAGCCGCGATGGCCGTGAACCCGAAGGCCCAACAGGCCATGGCCCTCGGCATAGCCAATGCGGTGGCCCAGTTCCTGCGGAGGTCCTGACCCTCCTCAGCCCAGGCACTCCGCCGGCAGTTCGAACCAGCGGAGTTCCTCGAACGCCGCTGACAGGCCGGATGCCTGTGCCGACGGACGTCGGTCGGCTGCCGCCGCGAAGATCTTCGCCGCTTCGTCCAGGTAGCCGGGGAGGGCGGACTCCGGCGCGCGTTCGTGGTGTCTCGGGTACGTCAGCGTGCCGTTGTCGTCGTAGTGCAACTGGCTCAGGCGCAGCAACGGTTCGACGACACCGTCCTTGTGCCGCCACAGGCCCGTCGCCGGGGTGAACCGGTACTGCGGGAGGAGGGCCGAGCCGTACGTCGCGATCTGGTCGACGGCCGCGATGATGTAGTCGACGACCGCGTCGGACAGCGTGTAGTCGAAGCTCACCCGCACCCAGCCCGGCTTGATTCCCTCACAGCCGGCGATGATCTCCTGTTCGAAGCGTTGCGAGCGCTCCCGGTCGATGCCCAGCAGCCGGTGCCCGTACGGGCCGGCGCAGGAACAGCCGCCGCGCGCCTGGATGCCGTAGAGGTCGTTGAGCAGTGCGACGACGAAGTTGTGGTGCAGGTACCGGCCGTCCGCCGCGTGCACCACGAACGACACGATGGACAGGCGTTCCGCGTCCGGTGAGCCGAGCACGGTGATGTTCTCGTGTGCACGCCACGCCTGCATGGCCCGCCGCAGGAACGCCGACTCGCGCGCGTGGATCACCTGCGGGCCGACGGCTTCCTTCAACCCGAACACCAGGCCCGCCCGGATCGACTCGACGATCGCCGGTGTGCCGCCCTCCTCGCGGTGCGCGGGATGGCTGATGTAGTGGTGTTCCGCCGTGTTCACGTAGTCGACCGTGCCGCCGCCGGGCACCGTGGGCACCCGGTTGACCAACAGTTCCCGCCGGACCGCCAGCACACCGGGCGTCCCCGGGCCGCCGACGAACTTGTGCGGTGAGATGAACACCGCGTCCTTGTACGCGCCCGAGCAGCAGTCGCAGTACATCCGGATCTTCGCGTGCGGCGCCGCGGCCGCGAAGTCCCAGAAGGACAGGGCGCCGTGTTCGTGCAGCAGGGCGGTGATCGCGTGCGTGTCGGTGACGATGCCGGTCACGTTCGACGCCGCCGAGAACGAGCCGATCTTCAGCGGGCGGTCGGCGTGGGCGACGAGCGCGTCGGTCAGCGCCGCCGTCGACACGTGGCCGTCCGCGTCCTCCGGGATCGTCACCACGTCCGCGATCGACTCGCGCCACAGCAGTTCGTTGGAGTGGTGCTCGAACGGGCCGACGAACACCACCGGCCGCTGGGACGCGGGGATCGCCGAGGACAGCGCGTACCGGTCCTCCAGCGCCGCCGGCACGCGCAGGCCGAGGATGCCGATCAGCTTGTCGATCGCGCCGGTCGACCCGGAGCCGCAGAAGATCACCACGGTGTCGTCGTCACCGCCGAGCGAGTCGCGGATGGTGCGACGGGCGTCCTCGCGCAGCAGCGTGGTCTGCAGTCCGGTGCCGGACGACTCGCTGTGCGTGTTCGCGTAGCGCGGCAGCACCTCGGTGCGGATGAAGTCCTCGATGAACCCGACCGACCGCCCGGACGCCGTGTAGTCCGCGTACGTCACCCGCCGTGGCCCGTACGGTCCCCACATCACCTGGTCGTCCCCGATGATCGACTCCCGCACGCGGCGGACCAGCGCGTTCTCGTTCACGACCCCATTGTGAACACGCCGGTCCGCCTAACGCACCCGTAGTCCGTCGAATGCCACCGTGACGACAGCCGTCGCCAGGTCCGAGCCGTGCCGCGGCCGGTACCACTCGGTGATCGAGTTGACCATGCCGAACAACAGCCTGGCCGCCACGGCCGGCTCGATGTCCGGCCGCAGGTCGCCCTCGTCGACGGCGGCCGCGACCAGGGAGGCGACGACCCGGTCGAACTCGCGGCGGCGGGCCAGCGCGTCGCGCTCCACCTTCGTGTTGCCGCGCACCCGCAGCAGCAGTGTCACGAACGGCAACCGCTCGACCAGCACCTCCACGCTGCCCCGGACCAGGTACTCCAGCCGGTCCACGGCGCGGCCACCGACCGAGTCCAGCCGCGCGACCACCTCGAACAGCCCGTCCAGCGCCCGGCTCACCGCCAGCCGCAGCAGCTCCTCCTTGCTGGGCACGTGGTGGTAGATCGCGGACTTGGTGATGCCCAGCGTGCGGGCCAGGTCCTCCATGCTGGTGCCGTCGTAGCCGCTCTCGTTGAACCGCTGCACCGCGATGGTCAGCAGGGACTCCAGGTCGTAGCCGGGGCGGCCGCGGCGGGCGGGGGCGCTCATCGCAGCGTCCGGCTGCGGCCGCGGAACTCGGCGACCACCTCGTCGCCCCGGCGCACCGTCACGTCGTAGACGCCGTTGCGGCCGTAGCCGGTGCGCAGCGCGGCCGTCGCGACCAGCTCGTCACCCAGCCGGGCACTGGTGACGAACGTGATGTCCGCGCCGGCCGCGACGGTCACCGGCCCGAAGCTGTTGCAGGCGCAGGCGAACGCGGTGTCGGCGAGCAGGAAGACGTACCCGCCGTGCGCGATGTCGTGGCCGTTGATCATCGACTCGGTCACGCGCATCCTGGTCACGGCTCTACCCTCGCCGACGTCGACCAGTTCCATGCCCAGGGACTTCGACGCCAGGTCCGCGTCGAACATCGTGCGTGCGCTGTCCATCGGCGCACGGTATCATAACTTCCTGAACGTTCGGTCAGTAATTCAACGAGGAGGTCGGCTTCCGATGGCGGTACTGCGCAGCTACGTGTCCGGCGGCTGGTACGCCCCCGACGACGGCGCACCACTGCGTGACGCGGTCACCGGCGAGGAGGTGGCCCGGATCTCCTCGGCCGGCGTCGACATGGCCGCCGCCCTGGATCACGGCCGCCGGGTCGGCGGGCCCGCCCTGCGGGAGCTGACGTTCCACCAGCGGGCGTCCCTGCTCAAGGCGCTGGCCTCACACCTGCGGGAATACCGCGAGGAGCTGTACGCGCTGTCCGCCCGCACGGGTGCCACGCTGTTCGACTCGAAGTTCGACGTCGACGGCGGCATCGGCGTGCTGTTCGGCTACTCCAGCAAGGGCCGCCGGGAACTGCCCAACGACACGGTGTACGTCGACGGCGACGTGGAACCGCTGGGCCGGGGCGGCACGTTCCTCGGCCAGCACGTCCACACCTCCCTGCTCGGCGTGGCCGTGCAGGTCAACGCGTTCAACTTCCCGGTGTGGGGGCCGCTGGAGAAGTTCGCGCCCGCGTTCCTGGCCGGCGTGCCGAGCCTGGTCAAACCGGCCAGCCAGACCGCCTACCTGACCGAGAAGCTCGTCGAGCTGGTCATCGCGTCCGGGCTGCTGCCCGAGGGCACGCTGCAGTTGGTCTGCGGCAGCGCCGGTGACCTGCTGGACCACGTGACCCCGCAGGACGTCGTGTCCTTCACCGGCTCCGCGTCCACCGCCCGTACCCTGCGCGCGCACCCGGCGATCGTCCGCAACTCGGTGCGGTTCAACGCCGAGGCCGACTCCCTGAACTGCTCGGTCCTCGGCCCGGACGTCACGCCGGACGCGCCGGAGTTCGACCTGTTCGTCAAGCAGCTGGTCACCGAGATGACGGTCAAGGCGGGCCAGAAGTGCACCGCGATCCGCCGGGCGTTCGTGCCGGCGGCACTGATGGACACCGTGGCCGACGCGGTGAGCGCACGCCTGGCGAAGGTGACCGTCGGCAACCCGACCAGCGGCGGCGTCCGGATGGGCGCGCTGGCCAGCCTGGAGCAGCGCGAGGAGGTCCGCCGGTCGCTGAAGGCCCTGCGGGACGCGGCGTCCGTGGTGTTCGGCGACCCGGAGCGCGTCGACGTCGTGGACGCCGACGCCGAGCGCGGCGCGTTCATCTCACCGGTCCTGCTGCGCGCCGACGACGCCGACCGCGCCGAGCCGCACGAGGTCGAGGCGTTCGGCCCGGTGTCCACGCTGCTGCCCTACACGTCGACCGACCAGGTCGTCGAGCTGGCCGCACGCGGCGCCGGCAGCCTGGCAGGCTCGGTCGTCACCGGTGACACCGCGTTCGCGCGGGACGTCGTGCTCGGTCTGGCGCCCTGGCACGGCAGGCTGCTCGTGCTGGACGCCGACGACGCCCAGGAGTCCACCGGCCACGGTTCGCCGCTGCCCGCGCTCATGCACGGCGGCCCCGGGCGGGCAGGCGGTGGTGAGGAGATGGGCGGCATCCGCGGCGTGCTGCACCACATGCAGCGCACGGCGATCCAGGCCGGCCCGAAGGTTCTCGGCGCGGTCACCGGCCGGTGGGTGCCGGGCGCGCCGCGGCAGGAGGGTGTGCACCCGTTCCGCAAGTCACTGGCCGAACTGCGCGTCGGCGACTCCGTGGTGGCCGGTCCGCGCACGGTGACCCGGGCCGACATCGACCACTTCGCCGAGTTCACCGGTGACACGTTCTACGCGCACACCGACGAGGCGGCGGCGCGGGCCAACCCGCTGTTCGGTGGGATCGTGGCGCACGGCTACCTGGTCGTGTCGTTCGCCGCAGGCCTGTTCGTCGCCCCGGAACCCGGGCCGGTGCTGGCCAACTACGGCCTGGAGAACCTGCGGTTCCTGACACCGGTGAAGGTGGGCGACGCCCTGACGGTGACGTTGACCGCGAAGCAGATCACGCCACGGATCGACCAGGACTACGGCGAGGTCCGGTGGGACGCCGACGTCACCAACGCCGACGGCGACTCCGTGGCCAAGTACGACGTCCTGACCCTGGTGGCGAAGTCGTGACGACCCTGGAAGCCCACTTCGAGCACACCATCGAGCGCGACCAGCGGATCGAGCCGCGCGACTGGATGCCCGACGCCTACCGCGCCACGATGATCCGGCAGATCGCGCAGCACGCGCACTCCGAGATCATCGGCATGCAGCCGGAGGGCAACTGGATCACGCGCGCGCCTTCGTTGCGGCGCAAGGCGATCCTGCTGGCCAAGGTGCAGGACGAGGCCGGGCACGGCCTGTACCTGTACTCGGCGGCCGAGACGCTGGGCGCCGACCGCGGCGACCTGACCGACAGGCTGGTCACCGGTCGGCAGAAGTACTCGTCGATCTTCAACTACCCGACGTCGACGTTCGCCGACGTCGGCGTCATCGGGTGGCTCGTGGACGGCGCCGCGATCTGCAACCAGGTGCCGCTGTGCCGCAGCTCGTACGGGCCGTACGCGCGGGCGATGATCCGCATCTGCAAGGAAGAGTCCTTCCACCAGCGGCAGGGCTTCGAGCTGCTGATGACCATGATGCGCGGCACGCGGGCGCAGCGGGACATGGTGCAGGACGCGGTCACCCGCTGGTGGTGGCCGTCGCTGATGATGTTCGGGCCGCCCGACGCCGAGTCGCCCAACACCGAGCAGTCGATGAAGTGGGGCATCAAGCGGCACACCAACGACGAGCTGCGCCAGCGGTTCGTCGACATGACCGTGCCGCAGGCCGACGCGCTCGGTGTGACACTGCCCGACCCGGATCTGAAGTGGAACGCCGAGCGCGGCCATCACGACTTCGGCGCGATCGACTGGGACGAGTTCAAACAGGTCCTGCGGGGCAACGGCCCGTGCAACGTCCAGCGCGTCGCGCGTAGGCGGGCCGCCCACGAGGAGGGTGACTGGGTGCGGGAGGCCGCGCTCGCCCACGCGGCCAAGGAGACACGATCATGACCGACTGGCCGCTCTACGAGGTGTTCGTGCGCGGCAAGCGCGGGCTCAACCACGTGCACGTGGGTTCGCTGCACGCGGCGGACGACCAGATGGCCCTGCACCACGCCCGTGACCTGTACACGCGGCGCAACGAGGGCGTGAGCATCTGGGTGGTGAAGGCCGCCGACATCACCGCGTCCAGCCCGGACGAGAAGGACCCGTTCTTCGCGCCCAGCGGCGACAAGGTGTACCGGCACCCGACGTTCTACGCCATCCCGGACGAGGTGCCGCACATATGAGCTTCGACAACGTCTACGAATCGCTGAACGAGGACAACGACATCCGGTGGGCGTTCGGCACCGGGTTCGCCGATCCACTGTCCGGTGTGGACACCACGGTGCCGCCCGGCGTGACGGCCGACGAGTGCCTCGCACTGGGCGACGACGCGCTGATCATGTCGCACCGGTTGCAGGAGTGGATCACCCGGGCGCCGGAACTGGAGGACGAGGTCGCCCTGGCCAACATCGGCCTGGACCTGCTCGGCCAGGCCCGGCTGCTGCTCACCCGGGCCGGGCAGATCGACGGCACCGGACGCGGCGAGGACGACTTCGCGTTCCTGCGGGACGAGCGGGAGTTCCGCAACGTGCGGCTGGCCGAGCTGGACGGCGGCCACTTCGGTCACCTGGTCGCCCGGCTGTTCGTGTTCTCGGCCTGGCGGCTCGCGGTGTTCGGCGGGCTGCTGGACGCCGTCGACCCGGTGCTCGCGGCGATCGCCGCCAAAGCCGTCAAGGAGTTGGCCTACCACCGCGAGTACGCGGCAGGCTGGGTCGTCCGGCTCGGTGACGGCACCGCGCTGTCGCACGACCGCATGCAGGAGGGCCTGGACGCGACCTGGCCCTACGTCGCGGAACTGTTCGACGGGGCCGACCGTGCCGAGTTCGACGACGTCGTCGGGCAGGTACTGGATGCCGCCACGCTGACCGTGCCGGACGTGCCGTCGGTGGGCGGCCCCGGCGGCCGGGACGGCGTGCACACCGAGCGGATGGGCTTCCTGCTGGCCGAGA
>DASZXM010000242.1:0-3391 GCA_035546415.1 Pseudonocardiaceae bacterium | reverse complement strand
TGCGGCCACTGACCGAGCTGACGGCGACGGCACCCGACGGTTACCCCGTGCACGGCTGGCTGGTGCTGCCCGAGGGCGACGGCCCGCACCCGGTGCTGCTGTGCGTCCACGGCGGCCCGTTCATGTACTACAACTGGGGTTTCTTCGACGAGGCACAGGTGTACGCGTCCGCCGGGTACGCCGTCGTGATGGGCAACCCGCGCGGTTCGGCCGGCTACGGCCAGTCGCACGGCAGGGCGATCGTGCGGGCGTTGGGCACGGTGGACGTGGACGACGTCCTCGCGCTGCTGGACGCGGCGCTCGCCCGGCCGGACCTGGACGCCGAGCGGGTCGGTGTGATGGGCGGCTCGTACGGCGGGTTCATGACCAGTTGGCTGGCCGGTCACCACGGCGAGAAGTTCACGGCGGCGTGGTCGGAGCGTGCGGTCAACGCGTGGGACTCGTTCAGCGGCAGCTCCGACATCGGCTGGTTCTTCACCGAGGGCTACGTCGGTCCGGACCCGGAGGAGCAGCGCCGCAAGAGCCCGTTGACGTACGCCGACCGGATCCGCATCCCGTTCGCCGTGGTGCACTCGGAGAACGACCTGCGGTGCCCGATCGAACAGGCGCAGCGGATGTTCGTGGCGTTGAAGCGCAACGGCACCGAGGTGGAGATGCTGGTGTTCCCCGGTGAGGGACACGAGCTGACCAGGTCCGGCAAGCCCAGGCACCGGGTGCAGCGGTTCCGCGCGGTGCTGGACTGGTGGGCCAGGCAGCTGAAGGTGGCTTCGTGACCTGGAAGGTGCGGCCGGCGACGGCGGCGGACGCCGCGCGGCTCGTCGAGATCAGGGTGCTGTCGTGGCAGCACGCCTACCGCGACATCCTGCCGCCGGAGTCACTCGGCTCGATGCGCACCGACAACGAGGCGGCGCTGGCCCACTGGGCGGAACTGGCCGTCGCTCCGGCGCCGACCGGCCTGTTCGTCGCGGTCGGCGAGGACGATCGTCCGGTGGCGTTCTGCCTGGTCGGCGCGGCCCGCGAGGACGTGGACCGGCACCCGTCGCTGCGCACGGCCGAGCTGTGGGCGATCTACGCCGATCCGGACGCGCTGGGCACCGGCGCCGGTGGTGTGGTGCACGACGCCGGCGTGGAACACCTGGAGCGCCACGGTTTCCAGCACGCGGTGCTGTGGGTGCTGGAGGACAACAAGATCGGCAGGCGGTTCTACGACGCGCGCGGCTGGCGGCCCGACGGCGGCCGCACGGACTACGAGTGGGGCGGCGCCAGCGTGATGGAGATGCGGTACGCCCGGCCGCTGGGTCAGCCCAGCAGCGTGTAGTTCAGGTCCTCGCAGACCCGGGCGAGCGGCACGTCCAGCCCCGGGTTGTCCAACTGGACCAGGGCGTCTGGCGTGTCCGGCAGCGCGCCGCCCGCCGGCGGGTCCCACAGACACGCGGCCGGGTTCCCGGAGTCCATCGACGACCGGTACCACAACCCGTCCAGATCCGGGTACGCCTGGCGGATGGCACGCGCCCACTCCTGCGTCCGGTCCCGCGGCCCGCTGCTGATCTCCTGCGACGCGCCGGCCCTGGTCGGCCAGAGCCCGGCGAGGTCGAGCAGTCGCAACGTGCGGGTCGGGCGCACGACGACCAGGAACGGTCTGCGCGTCACGCGGTCCACAACGGACGTATCCTGGAACACCTCGGCGATGCAGGTGCGCACGGACAGTCCGAAGTAGAGCACGCCCTGATCGGGCGCGTCGGTGGGTTGGCCGCGCGGCCCGGGCGGGTGCGTGTCGAACCGGGCGTGCGGCAGGGGCCCGGTGCGGCGGAACGAGTTCCACTGCTGCGGGTGCCGACCGGCAACGGTGAACACACGGACGAGCCGGGTGGCCGGGTGCACGGAGACGATGTCGTCCTCGGGCCGCAGAACACTGGCCAGCGCGGCGGGTTCCGGCGGCTGGGGGAGCCGAGCCATAAAGGTCCAGGGGTCCGTTTCGGTCGAAGGATGGGGGCTTCGGGCGCGGCGGCGCGCCTGTGTGCCTCGGAGTGCTCGCGTGCGTCTGAGAGTTTGCGTGCTTCGGGGGCTCGCGTGCTTCGAGGGTGCTCGCGTGCTCCCGGGTGCTTCAGGCGGGGGTGCCGAGCATGGCGGCGAGTCGGGCGACGCGCTGTGGGTCGCCGCCGGCCTGGAGCCACTCGCAGGGTGTGATCGCGCGCGAGCGGGCCATGAGGTCTTCCTGCGGCGTCGTCATGAAGGCGGCGACGACGAGCGGGGGTTGGTCGGCGGGGAGGGAGGCGAGCACCTGCTCCAACCCGGGCAGGACACCGTTCTCGGTGAACTGCCAGGCGGGAAGTCGCCAGCCGCCGCGGTCCTTCCACCCCATCAACCGGCGTGCGAGCAGCCGGTGCCGGATGCGGCTGTTGTCCACGCCGATGGTCCGGGCGGCCTCGGTGACGGTGAGCGCGGAGTCGTGCAGGACGGCCTGCTCGGCAACGGCCCGAGCCCGCCCATCGGTCTCGTCGTCCCGAAGCGGACTCAGGTCCAACCCGACGTCCCGCAACGCGTCGCGCTGGTCGGCGGTGAAGTAGCCGGCAGGGTCGGGGTGCGGCGGCGTGAGCCGGCGAGCGGCGTCCTCGACGAGCGAGAGGAACTCGTCAGGATCAACCCGCAGCCCCGCCTTCGCCAGCACCGTTTCCAGCGCGACAGTCATGTCGCACAGAATAGCTCGGGTGTGCGGGTTCGTGCGGAATTGTGGGAGTTTTCACCAAACTCACCACAGAACGCTCGCAATCCAACACGCTGCGTGCCCGCTCTGCTGAGGGTAATCACTGAAACGCGTCAACGGCTACCCCCGACTGGCGGCTTCCTTCGCCGGCTAAGCAGATCCCGGCAGGTTGGGATTCCCACCCTGACCAGCCCATTCCCGCCGAAACTCGCCGAACGGTCGACACGCGCGGGACCAACCACGGGGACGCGCGGGACGCGCGGGGATTCGCGGGACCCGCAGGACGCGCGGGGATTCGCGAGATGCGCGCTGGGCGAGACCTCGCGTGCCGCCCGTCCGGGGAGGCGCCAGGTGGTGGCCCGCTCGCCTGTTCGCAACCTCGCTGGGGGGCGACACGCGCGCTCGGGGCGCCAAACCGCCCGGCGTGTCGACCCTCCAGGGAGATCGGGAAGGCCGGCCACCCTGCGGCAGCCGGCACGGCCGAGCGCCGACTTGCTGGCCTGCCGCCCCGCCGGTCTGCCGCCCCGCCGGTCTGCGGCCCCGCTGGCCTGCCGACTTGCCGGTCTGCCGCCCCGCCGGCCTGCCGGTCTGCCGACGTGCCGGTCTGCCGGCCCGCCCCGCCCGTCCGCGCTTGTTGCGGCAAATCTCCCAGCGTGCCAACCATTCGCCGCGAGCCGCGAGCCGCGA
>DASZXM010000241.1:0-3689 GCA_035546415.1 Pseudonocardiaceae bacterium | reverse complement strand
CGGCATGGCACCTCCCACTCAGTCCTGATATCCAACTTATCAGAGCGGCGCCAGCGCCGCGGTGTCCGGGTTCGTACACTTCCGCACATCGGCGAAGGAACACCGGCGCATGAATCTGCTACAAAAACTTGACGAACCCATGCTGAGATGTAGAAGATTGACGGGTGGCAGTGGCGATGGAGCGGGCTACGACCGATGAGGTGTCGTTCGACGCGCACCCGGACGACTACCGGCACTGGCGGCTGCGCCTGGACGGTCCGATCGCCTGGCTGGAGCTGGACGTCGACGAGCAGGGCGGCCTGGTACCCGGCTACGAGCTGAAGCTCAACTCCTACGACCTCGGCGTCGACATCGAGCTGTACGACGCCACCCAGCGGTTGCGGTTCGAACACCCCGAGGTCCGCACGGTGGTCGTCACCAGCGGCAAGGACAAGGTGTTCTGCGCGGGCGCGAACATCCGGATGCTGGCCGGCTCGCCGCACGAGTGGAAGGTGAACTTCTGCAAGTTCACCAACGAGACCCGCAACGGCATGGAGGACGCCACCGAGCACTCCGGGCAGACCTACCTGGCCGCCGTCAACGGCTCCTGCGCGGGCGGCGGCTACGAACTCGCCCTCGCCTGTGAGCACATCGTGCTCGTCGACGACAACTCGTCCGCCGTGTCGCTGCCCGAGGTGCCGCTGCTGGGTGTGCTGCCCGGCACCGGCGGCCTGACCCGCCTGGTCGACAAGCGGCACGTCCGGAAGGACCGCGCCGACGTGTTCGCCACCCGCCCGGACGGCATCCGGGGCCGCACGGCCGTCGAGTGGAAGCTGGTCGACGAGACCGCCCCGCCGAGCAGGTTCGCCGACGCCGTCCGGGAACGGGCACTGGCACTCGCCGAGCGCTCCACCAGGCCCACCGACGCCACCGGCGTCGCGCTCACGCCGCTGCGCCGCGACGTCACCGACGACGGCATCAGCTACGACCACGTGACCGCGACGTTCGACCGTCCGCTGGGCGCGGTGCGGATCGTGGTGCGCGGGCCGTCCGGTCCGGCGCCGGGAACCGTGGCCGAGCAGGGCGCCGACTTCTGGCCGCTGGCCGTCACCCGCGAACTGGACGACCTGATCCTGCGCCTGCGCACCAACGAGACCACGCTGGGCACGTGGGTGTTCACCACCGAGGGCGACATCGGGCACGTGCTGGACCACGAGCGGCTGCTGCGCGCGGAGGGCGGCTGGCTGGCCAACGAGATCCTGCACTACTACAAGCGGACGCTGAAGCGGCTGGACGTGACCAGCCGCAGCCTGATCGCGCTGATCGAGCCGGGCAGCTGCTTCGCCGGCATGCTCGCCGAGATCGCGTTCGCGTGCGACCGCCAGTACATTCTGGACGGTCCGCCGATCGACGACGAGGACAGCGAGGAACGCGCGTCGTTGGTGTTGTCCCCGGCGAACTTCGGCACGTTCCCGATGGGCAACGGCATCACCCGCCTTCAGTCCCGCTTCCACGGCTCGCCAGACGATCTGGAAGCATTGCGGGACAAGGAGACCTACGACCCGGGCGAGGCGATGGCATACGGCCTGGTGACCGACGCGCCGGACGACATCGACTGGCCCGACGAGGTGCGCATCGTGATCGAGGGCCGCGCGGCGCTGTCCCCGGACGCGTGCACCGGCATGGAGGCCAACCACCGGTTCGTCGGGCCGGAGACCATGGAGACGAAGATCTTCGGCCGGTTGACCGCGTGGCAGAACTGGATCTTCGTACGGCCCAACGCGAGCGGCCCGGACGGTGCGCTGCGCCGCTACGGCTCGGGCCGCAAAGCGGTGTTCGACAGGAAACGGGTGTGAGGACATGACGACGTCCATCAACTACGAGGACAAGATCCCCAACAACGTCGACCTGTCGAGCGACCGCCGCCTGCAGCGCGCGCTGGAGGGCTGGCAGCCGAAGTTCATGAACTGGTGGGCCGAGATGGGCCCGGCCCTGGAGACGCACGACGTGTACCTGCGCACGGCCGTCGCGGTCGGCCGGGAGGGCTGGGCACACTTCGGCCACGTCAACGTCCCGGACTACCGGTGGGGCATCTTCCTGGCCGAACGCAACCCGGACCGGCGGATCGGCTTCGGGGAACACATGGGCGAGCCCGCATGGCAGCAGGTGCCCGGCGAGTACCGGGCCGACCTGCAGCGGTTGATCGTCATCCAGGGCGACACGGAGCCGGCGTCGGTGGAACAGCAGAAGCTGCTCGGTCTGAGCGCGCCGTCACTGTACGACCTGCGCAACCTCTTCCAGGTGAACGTGGAGGAGGGCAGACACCTGTGGGCGATGGTGTACCTGCTGCACGCCTACTTCGGCCGCGAGGGCCGCGAGGAGGCCGAAGCGCTGCTGTTCCGCAACTCCGGCAGCCCCGACTCGCCGCGCATCCTGGGCGCGTTCAACGAGCAGACGGCCGACTGGCTGGCGTTCTTCATGTTCACCTACTTCACCGACCGGGACGGCAAGTACCAGCTGGGCACGCTCAAGGAGTCGGCGTTCGACCCGCTGTCGCGCACGTGCGAGTTCATGCTCAAGGAGGAGGCCCACCACATGATGGTCGGCACCACCGGCGTGGACCGCGTGGTGGAGCGCAGCGCGCAGCTGATCAACGAGCACGACACGTACGACATCGCCTCGCACGGCGGCATCCCGCTGCCGATCATCCAGAAGTACCTGAACTTCCACTACACGGTGTCGCTGGACCTGTTCGGCAGCGAGACCTCCACCAACGCCGCGAACTACTACACGGCCGGTCTGAAGGGCCGCTGGCAGGAGGGCCGCCGCAAGGACGACCACCAGCTCACCGAGGACAGCGCGACGCTGGAGCGCCCACTGGAGAACGGCACCTGGGAGCAGGAGGAGATCTCCGCCCTGCTCGCGCTCAACCTCGACCTGCGCGCCGAGTACACCGCGGACTGCCAGAGCGGCGTCAACCGGTGGAACAAGATCCTCGCCGAGCACGGCATCGACTTCCGGCTGAAACTGCCGCACCCGGCGTTCAACCGGGCGGTCGGGATGAACGCCCCGTTCCACGTCACCCCCGAGGGCACGATCGTGGACGAGGCGACCTGGGAGAGCGGCCGGAAGCACTGGCTGCCGACCGAGGAAGATCTTTCGTTCGTCCGCTCGTTGATGCGCCCCGTCTACGAGAGGGGCAAGATAGCCAGCTGGGTGGCCCCGCCGCGCAACGGCATCAACGGCCAGCCGTTCGACTACGAGTACGTTCATCTGGCCTGAGGGCGGCGATCATGGTCGACGAGTTCAACGCTGCCGACTACCTGTCGGACAGACACGTGCGGGACGGACGCGGCGACCGGACGGCCGTCGTCTGTGCCGACCGGACCTTGAGCTACGCGGAGCTGACCACCGAGACACACCGGGTCGCCGCCGGGCTGGCCGGGTTGGGCGTGCGCGCCGAGGAACGGGTCATGCTGTGCATGGCCGACGGCGTTGAGCTGCTGACCGCGATCCTGGGCGCCATGCGGATCGGCGCGGTGCCGGTGCCGGTGTCCACGATGGTGACCGGCGCGGAACTGGGCGGCATGCTCGCCGACTCGCGGGCCCGCGTGCTGTGCGCGTCCGTGGAGTTCGCCGCCGCCGCGTCGGCCGCCGTGGCCGCGGCACCCGAGGTGGTGCACGTGGTGCTGGACGGTCCCGCGGAGTTC
>DASZXM010000240.1:0-2263 GCA_035546415.1 Pseudonocardiaceae bacterium | reverse complement strand
AGGCGCACGTCGGGCAGCCTGCGGGTGGCCGACACCAGTTCAACTGCGTACCGGCGGATCTCCGGTGACAGGTGGATCTGCCGCACCGTGGTCACCATGCTCTGCACCTGCGCGGCGTTGGACACCGGCTGCAACTGGGCCAGCGGGTCGGCGCCGGCGTGCTCGTCCACCATCGCCAGTTCGGCCTGCGGGTCCGGGTAGCCGATGGACACCCGGGCGGTGAAGCGGTCGCGCTGTGCCTCGGGGAGCGGGTAGGTGCCCTCCATCTCCACCGGGTTCTGGGTGGCGATGACCATGAACGGCGCCTTCAGTTCGTAGGCCGTGCCGTCGACCGTGACCTGCCGCTCCTCCATGGACTCCAGCAGCGCCGACTGGGTCTTCGGCGACGCGCGGTTGATCTCGTCGCCGACCACGATGTTCGCGAACACCGGACCGGACCGGAACTCGAACCCCATCGTCTGCCGGTTGTAGATGGAGACGCCGGTGATGTCGCTGGGCAGCAGGTCGGGCGTGAACTGGATGCGGTTGACCGTGCAGTCGATCGACTTCGCCAGGGCCTTGGCCAGCGACGTCTTGCCGACACCCGGCACGTCCTCGACCAGCAGGTGGCCCTCGGCCAGCAGCGTGACCAGGGCGATCCGGACCACGTCGGGCTTGCCGACGAGGACGCGTTCCACGTTGGAGCCGATGCGCTGGGTCACGGCGTGCAACTCGGCCAGCGCGCCGTCCAGCCGGACCGGCGGGGCGGCCGCCGTCGTCTCGGTGGCGGTCGCGGCCGGCACGTGGTTGTTGTTGTTGGCGCCAGGGTCGTGCAGCGCGGCAGGGCGGCTAGTCGATGTCACTCGACCTCCTGGGACATTTCGTCGGCAACCGGTGTGGATCGCCGAGGCACTGTGCCGTACCGCCGGGTCGTCGGGGGTCACCGGGGTTCGATAACAGCCTGCCATGAACTGCGGCCGAAGGTCGCGGCCCTGTTGGCACCTGGGTTCCCACTTCTCCCCACCTGTACCACGTTTCGGTACACGATCGGGCCGGATCGGCCCGGCTGTGTCGCCCGCCCGGCTTCCGGCCCTGCCCCGATGCGGTTGGATGTGGCCCGCCGCCCCACCGGCCCCCCACTCGACCCCACCGTCTCTACCTGCGGAAACGACCCCATCGGGGGAGAGGCGTGCGCCGTCGAGCCGTTGACTGTGGTGAAAAGTGGGGTACTGTGGCGGCAAGTGGGGCAGACGGGGGCTCCATGGTCGGCTCGACCGGGCCGGCAGGGGAGGTGGGAGCCGGATGTTTCTCGGCACGCACACCCCGAAGCTCGACGACAAGGGGCGGCTCACGCTGCCGGCGAAGTTCCGGGACGCACTCGCAGGGGGGCTCATGGTCACCAAAGGCCAGGACCACTGCCTGTACGTGTTTCCCAGGGCGGAGTTCGAGCAGATGGCCCGCAAGGTCGCGGAGGCTCCGTTCACCAACGAGGCCGTCCGCGCCTACCAGCGTTACCTGTTCGCCGGCACCGACGAGCAGCGACCGGACAGTCAGGGACGGATCTCGATCGCCCCGGAGTTGCGCCGCTATGCCGGCCTGAACAAGGAGTGCGTGGTCATCGGCGCGATCACCCGGCTGGAGATCTGGGACTCGGAGGCCTGGCAGCGTTACCTGGACGAACACGAGGACAGCTACTCGCAGGCGCAGGAGGAGGTGCTGCCCGGCGTGTTCTGACCGGTCAGCGGCCCGAGGAGTGTGCGGGCCGCCCCGGATGACCGGATGCCGTTTGGCCTCGGTCCGCTCGGCTATCGGCCCTGACGCAACTTCCCCGGCGCCAGGTTCGACGGGCGGGCGGGGACCTGACTGCATCCGATCTACACGAGACCCGACCAGGGCCTCGTGAGGCTCGTGCCCCCACACAACGCACGCCGACCTCGAAACCGAGCCACGAACCAAGGGAGCCGGAAGGAAGCGGAACCAGGGAGCCGGAACTTCTTTTGTCCAGCTGCGGCCGGACCCGACGTTCCGGCGCCCAGTCGTCCGGGGGGACGCGGAGGGAAGTTAGGGGGTGCGTCACAGTGGCTGACCTGTCCGATCAGGAGCCCCGGCATGTGCCGGTGCTCCTGGACCGGGTGTTGGCCCTGTTGGCGCCCGCCCTGGATCGCACCGGCGCCGTGTGCGTCGACGCCACGCTCGGCCTCGGTGGCCACGCGGACGCGCTGCTGTCCGCGCACCCCGAACTGACGCTGGTCGGCATCGACCGGGACTCCTCGGCGCTGGCCCG
>DASZXM010000239.1:0-8022 GCA_035546415.1 Pseudonocardiaceae bacterium | reverse complement strand
GATGTAACGCCCGACGTGCGGGATCCGCGGCTCGCGGTGATCCCAGTGCGCACCGTGCCCGGCACCTACCCGGTGGCGGTCGACTCGGCGGCGGTGGTGGTGGGCCGGGCCGACGCGAAGGTGCACGTCGACATCTACGAGGACTACCTGTGCCCGGTGTGCGCCCGGTTCGACGCGCAGTTCGGGGATGCCATCGATCGGCAGGTCGCGGCGAACGCCGTGCAGGTCAGCTACTACCCGGTGAACCTGCTGGACCACGAGTCCACGCCGGCCGGCTACTCGATGCTGTCCGCCAACGCCGCGGTGGCCGTCGCGATCGTGGCTCCCGCGACGTTCCTGGACTTCCAGCGCAGCCTGTTCGGCAAGCAGCCCGCGGAGGGCGGCGCGGGATGGACGCGGGACGAACTGCTGAACCTGGCCTACCGGCTGGGTGTGAGCGGGTCGCGGTTCGACTCGCTGGTCAGCGGGAAGGCGTTCGACCAGCAGATCCAGGCGAACCTCGACCACGCGAACAGCGACCCCGGGCTGGAACAGGATGCCGGTGGTAGCAAGGCTTTCGGCACCCCGGCCGTGTTCAGCGGCGGCCACCTGGTCGACTGGTCGGGCAACCCGAACTGGCTGACCGACCTGGTCGGTTCGGCGCACTGATCCGTCGTGCGGCGCGATTGTCGGTGGCCGGGTGCACAGTGGCCGCATGACAGTGACAGGACGTCTCGAACTGGTGGCCATCGACGCGCCGGACATCGCCAAGCTGGCGTCGTTCTACACGGAGCTGGCCGGATGGGAGATCGTGCGGGACGACTCCGACTGGATCACCGTGCGCACCCCCGACGGCCAGGAGGTCGCCTTCCAACTGGCGCCCGACCACATCCCACCGCGATGGCCGGGTCAGGAGCGACCGCAACAGTTCCACCTCGACCTCCAGGTCGAGGACCACGCGGCGGCAGCGGAACGGGCCGTGGCGCTGGGTGCCACCCGGTTGGCCGACGGCGCCAGCTGGATCACGCTGGCCGACCCGGCGGGCCACCCGTTCGACCTGTGCCAGAAGGACGGTGTCGGTCCGGCGATGGCGCTGTTCGCGGTCACCATCGACGCGCCGGACACGGCCGGCCTGGCGCGGTTCTACGCCGACCTGATGGGCATGGAGGTCACGTACGACGGCCCGGAAGGTTCGTTGATCACCGGCGGCGGGAAGAGCGTGATGTTCCAGCGGGTGACCGAGTACACGCCGCCGCAGTGGCCCGACCCGGCCCGCCCGCAGCAGGCGCACCTGGACATCATGGTGGACGACCTGGACTCCGGCGAGGCGCGGGCGTTGGAGCTGGCCGCGAAGCGGCTGCCCTTCGGTGCCGAGACGTTCCGGGTGTTCGTCGACCCGGCCGGTCACCCGTTCTGCCTCACGTCGTAGGTGGCGGCCAGGTGGCGGTAGCCGGCGACAGCGTGACCCAACCGCCCTTCGTGGCCGTGATCTCCCGGCGCAGTCCCGGTGACGTGCGGACGTATCGGCGGCGGCAGCGGCACGTCAGGTCGTAGACGATGTCGCCGCCGTGGGCGCGCAGGTACTGCACGACACCGCGAGCGGCGGCCACGTCGCCCGCGCCGTTCTCGGCCTGCGCGAGACGTTGCCTGGCCTCCTCGTTGATCGAGTAGCCGGGGCGCGGCAGGAAGCGCTCGCCGGTGACCAGGCTGCGCACGTCGATGCCGAGCGCGAACGGGCGCAGCCGCACCCGCGCGAAGTTCGCACCGCACTCCCCGCACACGAGGTCGACGTCCCGACCCTGGAACACGGTGCACAAGGTAGCGACATGCGGCCCGCCGAGCATCTCGTCGGCACCTTCCGCCGGGTACTCGACGCACGACCGGAGGCGCGCGCAGCAGTGACCTCGCGCACACTGGATGGGCGGATGCCATCGCGGCCGGCGGCAGCGCGGTTGTCAGTGGCTGAAAGCCGACGAAATGGGGTGACCTCGTGCGCGACCTACTCCGGCGGCACTGGCGTCAGGCCGTGCACTGGATGATCGTCGGCGCGGCGGTGGGCTATCTGGCCTGGCGGATTCCCGGTTTCGTCACGCAGGTCGCGCGGTCCGGTGATCTGCTCGCCCACCTGGACTGGCGCTGGATGACGGTCGCCATCCTGTCCGGCCTCGGTGCGCTCGCCGTGTACGGCGAGATGCACCGGCAGTTGCTGCTGGTCGGCGGGGCGAAGCTGTCCGTGCCGACCGTGCAGGGGATCAACATCGTGGAGAACGCCGTGTCCAGCACGGTGCCGGTGGTGGGCGGTGCCGGCGCGCTCGCGTACGCGATCGGCCAGCTGCGGCGGCGGGGCGTGGACACCGCGTTGGCGTCGTGGTCGGTGCTGCTGGCCGGGTTGATCGACACGCTGGTGCTGGTCGCGCTGGGCGCGCTCGGGTTGGGCTGGGCGCATCGGATGCCGGTCGCGCTCGCCGTGGTGATCGCGGTGGCGGTGGCCGTCGTCGCCGTCGGCGGGTGGACCGTGCTGACGCATCCGGCGGTGCTGCGGCGCGGCGTGCACGGGTTGCTGGTGGTGAGCACGTGGATACCGGTGGGCTGCCAGTCCTGCCGGAAGGCGCGTGGCAAGCGCGTCGAGGAGAGCGCGCAGCGGCTGGCCGGGCGGCTCGCGCTGCTGCGGCCCGGAGGCGTGCGCTGGCTGGTGCTGATCGCGTTGGCCGCGATCAGCTGGATGCTGGACTACCTGACGTTGACGGCCGTCGTCGCGGCCGTCGGCCTACCGGCGCCGTGGGCCGTGCTGGCCGTCGGATTCCTGGTGGTGCAGGCCAGTATCGCGTTGCAGGTCCTGCCCGGTGGCGCGGGACTGGCCGAGACCGGCCTGCTCGGCGTGCTGGTGACGGCCGGTCTGGCCACCGCGCCCGCCGCCGCGAGCGTCCTGGTCTACCGGGCGATCAGCTGGCTGGGGCTGTCGATGCTCGGGTGGATCGTCTACGGCATCTGGATCCACACCAGCCCGGTCCATCTGCACCGGCACACACCGGAGGTCCGCGCCGCCGAGGTGCGCGCGCCGGCCAGGTGGCAGTGGTCCACGCCGGACTGAGGGCTCTAAGGTCATCGGCGGCCGGACGCGGTCCGGCTGGTCGAGCGCGGTGATCCGCGCGACCATGCCCCGAGGGAGGTGGCATGGGGGACGGTTACGAGCGCCCCGCCGAGGCCGACGGCTGGCGGCCCGGCCAGGCCGGTGCGCTGCTGCTCGCCGGCACCCGGCCGGAACACCTCACCGCGACCCTGGTCGACCTGGCCGTCCGCGGCCACCTCACCGTCGACGTGACCGGCGACACCGACTGGTCGGTGACCCGGCAGCGCCCGGCAGGGCCGTCGTCGGATCGGCTCGCCCGCTACGAACGGGAGTTGCTGGCGGCCGTGTTCGGGCGGGATCGGACCGTCCGGCTGGCGGACCTGCCCGCGTCGCGGCACCGGTCGATCGCCCAGGTGCACCGGCTGCTGACCCGGGACGTGATGCGGCAGGGAGCGATCGAACCGCGCACCGCACCGGTGGACGCCGGGCCGGAGATCCAGCGGTTGCGGACGTTCCGGGAACGGCTGCGGGCGGTGCCCTTCACCTGGCTGTCCCAGGGCGCCTACCTGCCGTACGCGATCGCGTTCGGGCTCGGCGTGCGGTGGGCGGAACACTTCCGCGGCGCGGACTTCGAGTGGATGCACATCGGCAGCGTGGACGTGGCCAGGGCGATCGACACACGCTGGATCGACCCGGTGTTCGCCGGTCCCCGGCGGGTGCGCTGAGCATCCCCGCCGGCGCCTGACGTTCACCTGGCCGGCATAGCGTCGGCCCCATGGAGCTGCGTCATCTGGAGGCATTCCTGGCCGTCGCGGACGAGCTGCACTTCGGCCGGGCCGCCGCGCGCCTGCACATCTCGCAGCCGTCGCTGAGCCAGCGGCTGCAACGGCTGGAACGGGCGGTCGGCGTGCGACTGGTCGACCGGGGACCGCACCGGGTGGCGCTGACAGCCGCCGGCCAGGCGTTCCGCGTCGAGGCCAGGCGGCTGCTGGGGGACCTGCGGGACGCCGTCGACACGGCGCGGGCGGTCGGCGTCGGGCACGCCGGCATCGTGCGCGTCGGGTTCAACTATCCGGCCGGCCGCCGGGTGCTGCCGCCGACCCTGCGCCGGCTGGCCAGGACGCATCCGCGGCTGCGTTCGGTGCTGGCGGAGGCGCGGTCCGGTCCGCAGTTGGCCGGACTGGCGGCCGGTGAGCTGGACGTCGCCCTGGTGTTCGGCACACCCGCCGGGCACGCGAGCCGGCTGCTGTTCCGGACGTCGTTGATGGCGCTGGTCGGCGCGGGCCACCCGCTGTACGGGCGGCGCGAGGTGTCGTTCGCCGAGCTCGCCGAGCATCCGTGCGTGCTGTTCCGGCGTGAGTTGAGCCCGGCCGCGTACGACGCGCTGACCGGCTGCGGCGTGTTGGACGTCGTGGCCGACGTGGACGACTCGATGGGCACGGCGATGGTCGTCGCCGCCGGTGCGGTCGTCGGGTTCGCGTCGGCGACCCGGGCGGTCGACGCGGCCGGCATGGGACTGCATGCCGTCGCTCTGGTCGACCCCGAGCCGACCGTGGACGTGTCTGTCGCGTGGGACGCCACGCCGGCGGCGCACGGGTTCCTGTCGTGCCTGGCGATTGCCTGAGCCGATCGCCGGTTCACCGGATTCGCGTTGCCCGGACGGGGCACCGCGACCAGGCTCGACACCGTGGAACTCACTGTTCTCGGCTGCCGTGCGGGCATGCCGGCCGACGGCCGGGCCAGCTCCGGTTACCTCGTCTCCGAGGCCGACACGCACGTGCTGCTGGACTGCGGACCGGGTGTCGCGACGGCGCTGAGCGGCGTCCTGCCACCGTCAGCGCTCACCGCGATCGTGATCACCCACGTCCACCTCGACCACTGCTACGACCTGCTGCCGATCGGCAAGACCCTGCTCACGGCCGCCCTGCGCTACCCGGCGGCAGGCGCCACCCCGCAGACCGACGCGCGGATCGCACCGGTCCCACTGCACGTCCCGGCCGGCTCTGCCCCGCTGTTCCACCGCCTCGCCGCGCTGTTCCCGGTGACGACCGCCCCCGTCCTGGACCGTGCCTTCGAGCTGGCGTTCGACCTGCGCGAGTACCAACCGGGCGACACGGTCACGGCGGGGACGGCGCGGATCCGCCTGGAGTTGCTGCGCCACGCGGCACCCAACTGCGGTGTCCGGGTCATCATGCCCGGCGGCACACTCGCCTACACCGGCGACACCGGCCGCACACCCGCCCTGCGCACACTGGCGGACGGCGTCGACCTGCTGGTGGCCGAATGCACGCTCGACGCGCCCGACGACGGACCACACGGCCACCTCTGCGCCGAGGACGCCGCCGACGCGGCCGAAACCGCGGGAGCCGGCCAGCTCGTCCTGACCCACTACACGACACCACCGGACCCGGAACGCGCCACACGGCGGTTCCGCGGGCCGGTGCACGTGGCCGAGCCCGGTGCGCGCTATGCGGGGACGTCGAAGTGGTAGCCGTGCGCGATCAGCCACGGCAGCAGGACGCGTAGCGCCGCCAGTGTCTGGGCACGGTTGCCGCCACCGTCGTGCATGAGGATCACGTCGTGCCTGTCGGCCCGCTGCACCGCGTGCACGATGGCCTGCGTGCCCGGTTCGGTCCAGTCGCGGGTGTCGATCGACCACGCCAGCGGCTGCATTCCCATGCTCGCCGCGATGGCCTGTATCGACACGTGCGCCCCCGGCTTGGAGAAGTTGCCCGCCGGGGCGCGGAAGTAGCGGATCGACGCGCCCGGCGCGGCCGCCAGGATCGCCTGCCGGTCCTCGTCGATCTCGGAGCGGATCACCGCCGCCGTTCGGCTCGGCAGGTTCTCGTCGTGGTGCATCGTGTGGTCGCACAGTGCGTTGCCACCCGCCGCGATGTCGCGGACGAGTTCCGGCCGTGCCCGCACGTTCACGCCGATGAGGCAGAACGTCGCCGTGGCGTGGTACTGCGCCAACAGGTGCAGCACCTGCGGCGTCCACGTCGGGTCGGGCCCGTCGTCGAACGTCAACGCGATGTGCCGGCCGCCCGTCCGGTGCTCCGTACTACCGATGATCTTCCCCCTGTACGGCGGTGGTGCCGGCGGTGGTGTGGTCGTCGTCGGCGGTTGTTCCGATGTGGACAGTGCGAGGAACGAGGATGAGATGACGGGCCTCCCCGGCTCGCCGGTACCGCACGCCGCACCGAGCAGCGCCAGGGTGGTGACGGTCGCGAACAGGACGAGCTTGCTGCGCATGGTGCGGTGACCCCCGAGGACGACGCCTTTGCCCATCAGACGCGTCGACTCGAAAAGAGGTTGTCCGCCAAGGCTTTCCGGCGGCAGCGACAGGAATCACCGGATGCCGGGGCAACCTGCGCCGCCGCTTCGGCGTGGTCGCCCGGCAGCTCCACGCCGTCGTGCGGCACGGGCCATGTGGAACGCGGCCGGCAGCCGGATCTCGACGACGTCCCCCGGCCACCGGCAGCCGGCCGCGATGCGGGCAGTCCGGTCGGCCTGCTCGGCGTACGTGCCGGCACGCGGGCCGTCGTCGAACGCGATCCGGTCACCCGAGTCGGCCGCGGTCTCGGCGGGTGTCGGGCCGGGTTGGGACGTGGGCCTCCGCCGTCCGGGCCGGGACGTGGGGCTGGGCCGTGGGGGGCGATGATCGAGCTGTCGGCACCGCCCGTCCCGTGGAGGGAACCGCCATGACCGCCGCATCCACCACCCTGCGCGCCCGCATCGAGTCCGGCGAGCTGATCGTCGCGCCCGGCGTGTTCGACGGCATCTCCGCGCACCTCGTGGCCCGGCTGGGCTGTGCCGCCGGCTACCTGACCGGCGCCGGGGTGGCCGCGTCCGGGTTCGGTCTGCCCGACATCGGCCTGGTCACCCAGACCGAGATGGTCGAACGCGCCCGGGTGTTCACCCGGGTGCTCGGTGACGTGCCGCTGATCGCCGACGCCGACACGGGGTACGGAGCACCGCTGAACGTGGTGCGCACCGTCCGCGAGTACGAGGCCGCAGGCGTTGCCGCGATCCAACTGGAGGACCAGGCGTTCCCGAAGAAGTGCGGGCACCTGCCGGACAAGGAACTCGTGTCCACCGACGAGTTCCTGCTCAAGCTGCGGGCCGCGCTGGACGCCCGCACCGGTGACCTGGTGATCGTCGCCCGCACCGATGCACGGGCCCCGCTCGGCCTGGACGCCGCCATCGAGCGTGCCAACGCGTACGCCGCGGCGGGCGCGGACGTGATCTTCGTCGAAGCGCCGCGCAGCACGGCGGAGACCGAGCGGATCGCGCAGGAGGTGGCCGCGCCGAAGCTGATCAACCTGGTGATCGGCGGACTCACCCCGATCGAGTCGACCGAACGCCTGCGCGAGCTGGGTTTCGCGATCGCGATCCACCCGACGCTGCCGCTGGTCGGCGCCGCGTCCGCGATGCTGTCCGGCCTCGCCGAACTGGTCGGCGCCGACCCACGGCCGCACGCGCCGTCGACGGTCGGCGAGTTCTTCGACCGGGTGGGCCTGGCCGAATGGTCGGCTGTCGGCGACCGCTGCCGGTGATCGCGTTACCGGTGATCGTGCCGCCGGCCTATTCGGTGCGCAGGGCCGCGAGACGCATCGCGCCGCGCAGCGCCGGCAGTGTCGCCGCCGTGACCAGCACCACCAGCAGCGCGGCCACGCCGCTGAACGTGCCGATGGTGATCCAGTCCAGCGTCAGGCTCGTGCCGCTCAACCGCAGCACCAGTGCGGCCAGCAGCACACCGGTGCCGATCGCCGCCAGCACGCCCACGGCCACCGGCAGCGCCACCTGCCACAGCAGCGACCCTGCCAAGACCGTCCTGGGCACGCCGGACGCGGACAGCAACGCCAGCGGCCTGCGCCGTTCCCGCACCTGCTCCAACGCCAGTACCAGCATGCTGATCCCGGCGAGCAGCAGCGTGAACAGCGCGCCGCTTAGCAGTGCGGTCCGCACGGCCG
>DASZXM010000238.1:0-10823 GCA_035546415.1 Pseudonocardiaceae bacterium | reverse complement strand
CGCATGGGTTCTGTCAGGCGCCGGGCCGTGACGGTCGCCACCACCGTGCCGGTGCTGATCGACAGCACCACGAGCAGCACCACGAACACCGCGACCTCGGCCTGGAGCCTGCGCATCGGCGCGGCCGGTTCGGACAGCCGGATCGTGCCGTTCTTCGACACCTGCGCCGTTTCGGTGATGGCGTCGCTGCCGGCTTCCGGGCCGGCCGTCATGGTCTGCTGGCCGGGGATGGTCAGGGTGATCTGGCTGCCGTCGGGCGCGATCAGCGACAGCTGTTCCAGATCCGGTGCCCGGCCGTGATCGATGTCGCGGTCGACGCTGATCGCCAGCCGCTGCGTCGAGCTGAGCAGGCCGGTCTGGGTGAGCGTCTCCACCATCTGCATCGCGGTGTAGCCGAGCGGCACGCCCAGCGCGCACGCCGTTACGGCGACCGCGAGGAGGATGGCGAGCAGGATGCGCCGCCGCACTCGAGCCTCCCCACCACGAACCCAGCGAACCCAGCGACACCAAGGGACCCGAGGAGCCAGACAGGCCCCACCGACCCGCCCATCGCACGACAGGTGGGACAGCGGTCCGCAACGCTAGTCGGCATTGAACCGGAACCCGACCCCGCGCACCGTCGCGATCCGGCGTTCCGCCGACCGCGGACTGCCGTCACCCAACTTCCGGCGCAGCCACGACATGTGCATGTCCAGGGTCTTGCTGTTCTTCAGCTCGGGGCCGTTCCAGACCTCGAACAGAATCTCCTCCCTGGTCACCACCTGCCCGGCGTGCTGCATGAGCACGCGCAACAGTTCGAACTCCTTGTTCGCCAGCTGGATCTCCACACCGTCCACCGTGACCAGTCGGGCACCGAGGTCCATGCGCACCCCGTTGTACTCCAGCGTCTCCGGTGACCTGCGGCGCAGCAGCGCCCGAATCCTGGCCATGAGCTCGGCCAGCCGGAACGGCTTGGCGACGTAGTCGTCGGCCCCCGCGTCGAGGCCGACGACGAAGTCGACCTCGTCCGCACGGGCGGTCAGCATCAGTACGGGCAGGCCCCGGCCGGCCGACCGCAGCCGGCGGCAGACCTCCAGACCGTCCATCCCCGGCAGTCCGAGGTCCAGCACGAGCAGGTCGGCCCCGCCGTTCTGCGCGGCCTCCAGAGCGGACGGACCGTCCGCGACGACCTGCACCGCATAGCCCTCCCTGTGCAACGCCCGGGACAGGGGCTCCGCGATCGTGGGATCGTCCTCGGCCAGCAGTACCACGTTCACGCCAGCGCTCCTCCGCGATCCGGGCACACTCTCCGTCAGGACACCCAGCGTATTCATGACAGCATCCACACCGTGTCACTCAGCCAATCTGATATCGAACTGGCCCTCCGACTCGCTGACGCCGCCGATGAGATCACCGGTGCCCGGTTCCGCGCCAACGATCTGACAATCGACCGCAAGCCCGATCGGACCCCGGTCACCGACGCGGACCTCGCCGTCGAGGACCGCATTCGGGAACTGCTCGCGCAGGAACGCCCGGGCGACGACGTCGCCGGCGAGGAGCGCGGCGGGAACGTCGGCACGGACCGGACCTGGCTGATCGACCCGATCGACGGGACGAAGAACTTCCTGCGCCGCGTACCCGCGTGGGGCACGCTGATCGCACTGCTCGTCGACGGCACCCCCGTGGCCGGCGTCGCGAGCGCCCCCGCGCTGGGCAGGCGCTGGTGGGCGGCCACCGGGCACGGCGCCTGGACGTCCGCCACCGGACAACCCGCGCCGTGGCGCATCTCGGTGTCCGGAGTGGACGATCTGGGCGACGCCTACCTGTCCACCACGGACCTGAACTCGTGGTCGCAGTACCACTCCAGGGACGCCTATCTGACGCTGGTCGACGCATGTTGGGAGACCAGGGCGTTCGGCGACTTCTGGCAGCACTGCCTGGTCGCCGAGGGTGCGCTGGACGTCGCCGCCGAGGCGATCGTGAACCCGTGGGACGTCGCCGCGCTGCAGGTGATCGTCCAGGAGGCCGGGGGCCGGTTCAGCGACCTGTCCGGCCGGCCGCGGCACGACGGCGGTTCGGCGCTGTCCACCAACGGCCTGCTGCACGACGCCGCCCTGACCGCACTCGGCCCGCCCCCAGCCCACGTCGGGGACTGAGGGTCGGACACCTGCGTCGGACGGTCCGGATCTCACTGGGCGGTGGTCGGCTGCTGGCCGATCACACCCCTGGCCACCTGTGCGAACACCAGTCGACCGAACAGGTAATAGCACGCCACCTGCTCGTTCGTGAAGCGGGCCCAGTCGTACCGGTTGCCCTGCTCGCGCCAGAACACCTCCCAGGAGACAGTGCTGCCGGAGCTGGAGTCCGCTCCGTTCTCACCGGGTTGTTCGTCGCGCAGAAGGCACCATGCGTTATCAGCTTCGGCGTTGACGGAAACGATTTCGGCGGGCACGCCGACAGCGGCGAGCCACTTGATGATCGACTCAGTATCCATGGTCCGTTCCGGTGATGTCGGTCAGATAGCCGAGGGCGACCAGGTCAGCGGCTGGATAGACGGCGCGGTAGCGCACACCGCCGCCCGGCTGGCCGAACCATGCCGCGGACAGCGTCCGCCACATCGGCAACTCCTTCGTCACCCGATAGCGGTGGTAGCCGGCGGCCAGGTGGTCCGGTGGCAGGGAGCGGCGAGCGAACGGCGTGCCGTCCTCGGCGAACACCCGGCCCTCGGGCGTCCCGAACCGGTCGATGACGGTGTCGACGGCCAGCACGACCGGTTCGCCCGCGTCGCACCCGCCCTCGGGGAACAGCTCGCCGGGCGGCCACGCGTACTCGGCGGCCTGTTCGTCGTCGGACGGCCGGACCAGGAACCGGCGGTCCCAGTCGCGCTCGTTCTCGCCGCCGAGTGGGTCGTGGCCGTCGGCGAGCTCGGCGACCTCGGGGTCCTCGGGCGCGAACCCGGGGTGTTCCGGCACTTCCGGCTCGGTGTCCAGCGACGCCGTGACGTCGATCAGCGCCGACTCCGGGTGGTCGTGCGGTTCGAACCGCAGCCCGGCCGCGAAGTCGGTCTCCGGTGCCGGTGGCGGCAGTTGCCGGACCGGCCGGCTGGTTGCCTTCGGCAGTTGCCCGAGCGGGAACAGGTACACCAGGAACAGTGCGACGGCCTCGCTGCGCGGCGCCGGCTTCGGCCGGGTACCGGCCAGACCCGGCAGGGCTGCGGCGCTGTTGTCCTGGTTGGGCGGAACAACCGCGGACCGCGGCGCCGACCGGGCGTTTGACGCACCGGGCCGGGGCCCGTCGACGGGGGCGCCGATCACGTCCGCCGAGCCACCGCCGGGACCACCACCGCTACCGCTACCGGCGCGGCCGCCGCCCCATGCCTGGTTCGGAGCCTGGTTCTGCGGCTGATTCGGCCCTGCCGGCGCGGGCTGGCCGAACGGCGCGGCCACACCGCCGGGCGGTGGTGGGGCGGACATGGCACCGCCCACGGCGGGGGTGCCGAACGAGGGCGTCGGCGCGCTGAACGTCGCCGCGGGCGGTGCACCGGCCGGGGTGGCCTGCGCCGGGACGCCAGGTGTGAAGCCGACGCCGGGTCCGCCCTGGTGGAAGTCGGCCGGGGTGGCAACGGACGGCGCGGCCGACTGGGCGACCGTGATGCCCATCGGCGGGGTCGGTTCGCCGGGATGACCGCCGGGATGGTCGACGGGCTGTCCCGCGATCGGACCGCTCGGGTCCGGGCCGGTACCGCCGTAACCACCGGGCATCGGGCCGAGGCCCGGGTGGGTGCCGACGCCGACCTGGCCGGGGCCGATACCGACCGGGTTGGTTCCGATGCCGACCGGGCCTGTGCCGCCCAGCACCGCCCCGTGCCCGCCGACCCCGATGGCGCCCGGACCACCGCCTGACTCTGGACCACCGCCTGACTCTGGACCACCGCCTGACCCTGGGCCACCGCCTAGCCCTGGGCCACCGCCGGTGACCGCGCCGATGGTGCCGGCCGAGATCGGTCCGGTGTGACCCTGGTCGACGCCGAGCAGGTCACCGGGACCGCCATGCCCGCCCGCACCGCCGACGACCGGCCCGACTGTCTGCGCGGCCGGCGTCACCACGTCACCAGCCGTCTGCGTCACCGGGTTGAGCACCGGAGCGGCGTCGTGCGTCACCGGCGCGACGACCCGGTCGACGCCGTGGGTGACCGGCGCGACCACCGGCTGGACCACGTTGAGCGGACCATTACCGCCGAGCGGACCATTGCCGCCGAGTGGGCCCGCGTCGCTCTGGGCGCTCGGCGTGCTGTCCAGGCGGACCGAGTTGGTCAGCGAGTGGTTCACCTGGGCGACGCTGCTGGCCGTGCTCTGCAGCGTCGTGTGCAGGCCCGCCAGTGCCGTCGGGTGTCCGGCGGCCGCCGCCTGGTTCGCCGCGTCCTGCGTCTGCGCCAGGTTGACCAGGTGTTTCACGATCTGCACCTTCGCCGCGCCCACCTGGTCGGCGGCGTGGTCCAGCCGGTCGGCGGCGGCGTCACAGCCCTGGGCCACGCTGGTCAGATGGCCGGTGTCCGGTGCCACGAAGGTGTGCCAGTGCTGCTGGGCGGCCGAGCCGGTGTCGCCCCGCACGGCCGACAGCGCGTTGTTCGCCGTGCCGTCCGCGTCCTTGGTCAGTGCCGTGACCTTGGTGCTCGCGGTGCGCCACGCCTGCGCGCTGGTCCGCATGGCCTCCTCATCGGCCTGCGGCCACTGCACGCCGGCCGCCGCGGCGACGCTCGCCAGTTCGGCGGGTAGTTCGATGCCCATGGCCGCCCCCTACTCGTTCGTGGGCAGCAGGCCTGCCGCGTGCTCGTCGCCCTGCCGGTAGTTCGCGGCCGTGGCGTGGAACCGCTCACCGACGTCCCGCAACCGGCCCGGGAGCGCGCCCAACTGGTCGAGGGTGCCACTGGCCGGTGCGACGTGACCGGCGGCGAAGCTCTGGCCTACGGCGTCGTCACCCCAGCACTGGCCCGCCTGGTCCAGGGCGCCGGACAGCTCGCCGTGGATGGCGCTCATCTGGTCGGCGTAGCCGGGGAACTCGTCCGCGTGCCGCGCCAGCTTCGCCGGATCTACCTGGAAACCCTTGTCCACCATTGGTTATCGACCTCGCCCGGCTCGGTTCATCCAGGTGGTTTCCTCGTAGCTCTCGTCGTCGTCGACGCGCTGCCGCGGCGCTCTCGGGACGCTCGCGGGTGCCGGCGCGACGACCGGAACCCCGGTGGCCGGCGTGGGCGGCGAGCCGATCTCGTCCGGCGTCAGGTCGGCGCGACCGGTCAGCACGGCGTCCGGGTCGACGTCCGCCGGCAGCACGGGCACCATCGCCTGGCGCGCCCGTTCGCCCGCCTTCACGGCCGCAGCCCTGGCCGCGCGCACGACGACGTCGGCCAGTTCCGCCGGCCGGTAGCGGTGGTAGGCCTCGTCGTCGATGGTCAGGCCGGACAGCGTGCCCGCGGAGTCCACGGACGCCCTGACCAGGCCGTCCGGACTGCTCGCCGATTCGGTGATGGACAGCAGCGTGCGATGCACCGCCGCGAGTTGCTCCCTGCTGCGCCGGTACTCGGCCATCAGCTGGTCAACTTCGTCCCGGTGGTTGGTCATCGCGGCCACCTCCGGTTCCTCGTTTCCGCCGGAATATGGTCCTCGGGTCCCTGGTTCGACGCCGCCGGCCACCAGCCGGTTCCACCCGATCGGGTGATATTCACACAGGTTCCCGGCGGACCAGTGCCCGCTTGGGTGACCGCTGCTCGACGGTGGCAAACCCGGCGGCCTGGAACACGCCCAGCGTGCCGTGATACAGCTCACCGGAGCTGACCCGGGCGCCGTCCGTGACGACCGGATAGCCCTCGATCGCCCGCGCGCCGTGCCGGCGCGCACAGTCGACGGCGCCGGCCAGCAGCACGCCGGCGATGCCGTTGCGGCGCATGCCCTTGCGCACGTAGAAGCAGGTCACCGACCATACGTCGGCGAGGTCCTCGGCCGGGGCGGCCGGCTTGGCGATCTGTGACGTGGCCAGGCGCGGATACGACGGCCGCGGTGCCACGGCCACCCAGCCGACGGCCTGCTCACCGGACATCGCGAGCAACCCGACCGGCACGCCGGACCGCAGCCGGTCGTGCAGCAGTTCCCGGTTGGCGTCGGTGCGGTCCTTACCGATCAGGCGGGGGCTCTGTAGGAACCACGTGCACCAGCAGCCGGCGACAGCACCGTTCGGCCCGAACAGGTCGACCAGTGCCGGCCAGGTCCGCTCGGACAGTTCGACGACGTCCACCGGGTTCACCCGGCCAGGGCGCGCACCACGCGGGACGGACTGGGCCTGCCCATCCGCTCGGCCAGCCACACGCTGGTGGCGACGAGCGCGTCCAGGTCGACGCCGGTCCGTACGCCGAGGCCGTCCAGCATCCACACCAGGTCCTCGGTGGCGAGGTTGCCGGTGGCCGACTCGGCGTACGGGCAGCCACCAAGACCGCCTGCCGACGAATCCACAGTGGACACACCCATGTGCAGTGCCGCCAGCGTGTTCGCCAGCGCCTGCCCGTAGGTGTCGTGGAAGTGCACGGCGAGCGCGTCGATCGGCGTGCCGGCGGCGACGAAGCCGGACAGCAGCGCCTCGACGTGCCCCGCGGTGGCCACGCCGATCGTGTCGCCCAGGGACAGCTGCGAACAGCCCAGGTCCAGCAGCCGCCTGCCGATCCACACGACCTGCTCGGGCGGCACCGTGCCCTGCCACGGGTCGCCGAAGCACATCGACACGTACGCCCGGACGTCCAGGCCCGCCTCCCGGGCCCGTGCGACGACCGGCTCGAACATCGCGAACTGGCCGTCCAGCGTGCTGTTCAGGTTGCGCTGCGCGAACGTCTCGGTGGCGCTGCCGAAGATCGCGATGTGGTCGACGCCCGCGGCCAACGCACGGTCCAGGCCACGCTCGTTGGGCACCAGGACCGGGTAGCGGACGCCGTCGCGGCGATCCAGCCCGGCGAGCAGCTGTTCGGCGTCGGCCAACTGCGGAATCCACTTCGGCGACACGAAACTCGTCGCCTCCAGCGTGGTCAGGCCGGCAGCGGCCAGCCGGTCCAGGAACTCGATCTTGACGTCGACCGGCAGGATCGCGGACTCGTTCTGCAGGCCGTCGCGCGCACCGACCTCCCAGATCGTGACCTCGGCCGGCAGTCCGGCCGCGGGGACGACGGCGGGCAGGCCGAGCTCCCGGGCGCCCACGTCAGCGGCCCTCGTGGTGGGTGCGCCGGAAGTCGTCCTCGGGGTTGTCGTTGACCTCCCGGTACAGCAGGGAGTGGACGTACTCGACGTTCGGGATGTCGTCGAACTCCAGCGGCTCGTCGGACGCCGACTCGATGATCAGCGTGCCGGCACCCCAGATCCGGTCGATCAGGCCGTGCTCGAAGCGGACGCTGTTGATCCGGGACAGCGGGATGTCCAGGCCGGTCCGGTTGAGCACGCCCTCCCGGGCCATCACCCGGTCCGTCGTGACGATGAAGTGCGTCGTCTTCCACCGCAGCAGCGGGACGATCGTGAGCCACACGATCAGCACGACACCGACCACCACGATCGCGATCCACGCGATCAGGTGCCAGTCCTGCTTGCGGGACAGTGCGGCCAGGAACGCCGCTGCCGCGACGACGACCAGGAAGAAGATCACCGGCAGGATCAGCATCTTCCAGTGCGGGTGCTTGTGGATCACCACCTGCTCGCCCTCGGTCAGCACGTTGTCGGGGTAGGCCACGTCACTCCTCCGGTATCGGTAGCGCGCTGTCGATGCCGCTCACCGTACTGCGTGTCCGGGTCGTATTCGGTCAGCTTGGGTCAGCCGGGCGCAGGTGGACGACATCACCGGCGGACACCGGGTGCACGGTCCCGTCGTCGGTGCGGACCAGGAGGTTGCCGTCGGGTTCGACGCCGGTCGCGGTACCGGTGAACTCCCGGTCCGGCAACTCCACCCGAACCCGCCCGCCGATCGTCGCGCAGTACCCGACGTACTCGGCGTACCCGCCGGCAGCGGGGTCGCCCACGGCGTCCCGCCAGGCGCTCTCCAGCGTGGCCAGGCCGGACAGCAGGTGGACGGCGATGTCGGTGCGGTCCAGGCGGGTCGCGCCGGCGTCCGCGAGCGACGTGGGCGCCAGACCGCCGGGGCCCAGCGGCACGTCCGGCGGCAGCGGCTGGACGTTCAGCCCGATGCCGAGCACCACGGCGGTGCCGCTGACCTCGGCGAGTATGCCGGCGCCCTTACGGCGGTCCGGGCCGAGCAGCAGGTCGTTCGGCCACTTCAGGACCGCTTCGGCGCCCGCCCAGCGGGCGGTGCGGACGACCGCGACACCGGCCAGCATCGTCAGCCACGACAGCTTCGGCGGCGGCACCGGCGTCGGACGCAGCAGCACACTCAGGTAGAGGCCGCCCCGCGGGGACACCCAGCCACGGGACCGGCGGCCCTGGCCGGCGGTCTGCTCGTCGGCGATCAGCACGGTCCGGTCGGCGGCACCGCCCCGGGCGGCCGCCGCGAGGTCGGCGTTGGTGGAGGTCGTGGTGGGGACTACATCGACGGCGGCGTACTGACCGAGAGCCGCGCGCAGCGCGGTGACGTCGACTGGGGTCGGCATCGGCCAAGGATAGAAGTGACCCGCCCGGCCGGCCGGTCGGAGCGGGACAGCCCGGCCGGAACGGGTCGCGCGACCACGATGCGACCTCCAGTGCGCTGGAGGTCAAGCCGGCCGTGATCTGGACAACGTCGAACGAGGTTCGGTCCGGCCCGCTGGCTAGGCTGACCGGCTATGAGCAGCGCGACCGTGCCCCTCGGCGAACCCGACGAAGCAGCAGCCGAGCAGCCGGACGTCCACACCACGGCCGGCAAGCTGGCCGACCTGTACCAGCGCAACGACGAGGCGGTACACGCCGGCTCCGCGCGGGCGGTCGAGCGGCAGCACGCCCGAGGCAAGAAGACGGCCCGGGAGCGCATCGACATGCTGCTCGACCCGGGTTCGTTCGTCGAACTGGACGAACTGGCGCGGCACCGGTCGACCAACTTCGGCCAGGAGCGCAACCGGCCGTACGGCGACGGGGTCGTCACCGGCTACGGCACGGTCGACGGCCGCGCGGTGTGCGTGTTCAGCCAGGACGTGACGGTGTTCGGCGGGTCGCTGGGCGAGGTGTACGGCGAGAAGATCGTCAAGGTGATGGACCTGGCCATCAAGACCGGCCGGCCGATCATCGGCATCAACGAGGGCGGTGGCGCGCGCATCCAGGAGGGTGTCGTGTCGCTCGGTCTGTACGGCGAGATCTTCCGGCGCAACACGATCGCGTCCGGCGTGATCCCGCAGATCTCGCTGATCATGGGCGCCAACGCGGGCGGGCACGTCTACTCGCCCGCGCTGACGGACTTCGTGGTGATGGTCGACAAGACCTCGCAGATGTTCATCACCGGCCCGGACGTGGTGAAGACCGTGACCGGTGAGGAGGTGTCGTTCGAGGATCTGGGCGGCGCCCGCACGCACAACACGAAGTCGGGCAACGCGCACTACCTCGGCGCCGACGAGGAGGACGCGATCTCCTACGTGAAGGAGCTGCTGTCCTTCCTGCCGTCGAACAACCTGTCCGACCCGCCGGTCTTCAACGGCAACGGCGGCGACAGCGTGCCCGGCTCGGTCGCCGAGTCGATCACGGACTCGGACCGGGAACTGGACATGCTGATCCCGGACTCGGCGAACCAGCCGTACGACATCCACGAGGTCATCGCCCGGATCCTGGACGACGGCGAGTTCCTCGAAGTGCAGCAGCTGTACGCGCCGAACGTGGTCGTCGGCTTCGGCAGGGTGGACGGGCACGCGGTGGGTGTCGTCGCGAACCAGCCGACGCAGTTCGCCGGCTGCCTGGACATCAACGCCGCGGAGAAGGCGGCACGGTTCGTCCGCACGTGCGACGCGTTCAACGTGCCGGTGCTGACGTTCGTCGACGTCCCCGGCTTCCTCCCCGGCACCGACCAGGAGTGGAACGGCATCATCCGGCGCGGCGCGAAACTGATCTACGCGTACGCGGAGGCGACAGTGCCGTTGGTCACGGTGATTACGCGGAAAGCGTACGGCGGCGCGTACGACGTCATGGGATCGAAGCATCTGGGCGCGGACATCAACCTGGCATGGCCGACGGCGCAGATCGCGGTGATGGGCGCGTCCGGCGCGTCGAACATCGTGCACCGCAAGACGTTGGCAGCGGCGGCCGAACGCGGCGAAGACGTGAACGAGCTGCGCGCGAAGCTGGACCAAGAGTACGAGGACATGCTCCTCAACCCGTACATGGCGGCGGAGCGGGGTTACGTGGACTCGGTGATCCCGCCGTCGTACACCCGCGGTTACGTGGCGAGGTCCCTGGCGATGCTGCGGGACAAGCGGAAGACGCTGCCCCCGAAGAAGCACGGCAACATTCCGCTGTGACGCCCGTCGGATCAGGCGGCGGCCGAGCGATGAACGAACGTGACGCTGGGGAGGCACGATGACGGAGCCACGACCGCTACTGCGCGTCGTCCGGGGCGAACCGGACGACGCGGAACTGGCGGCACTGACAGCGGTCGTGACGGCGACGGTCGTGACGGCGGTGGTCTCGGGACCGGGATCGGCAAACGACGGATCGGCGAAACGACCCGAGCAGCGGTCGAGGTGGGCGGACCGAGCAGCACTGGTCCGACAGCCACTGCCCACCGGCCCAGGCGCCTGGCGAGCATCAGCCTTCCCGCACTGACCCACCCGGGGCGGACCCGAAGGCGCGCGGTGATGGAGCCGAGCGCACCCCGCACCCGAGCGCGCCCGCGCGTGTCGACCGCTC
>DASZXM010000237.1:0-1693 GCA_035546415.1 Pseudonocardiaceae bacterium | reverse complement strand
GTGGACGGACCGCATCTGGTCGTCGCGGGCGACAACTACGGTCAGGGCTCCTCCCGCGAGCACGCCGCGATCACACCGCGGTACCTCGGGCTGCGCGCGGTACTGGCCAGGTCGTTCGCCCGTATCCACTGGCAGAACCTGGCCAACTTCGGAATCCTGGCGCTGGAGTTCGCCGATCCCGCCGACTACGACCGCGTCGAACAGGGTGACCGGCTGGTCCTGTCGGGCGTGCGCGACCAACTGCGCGGCCCAGAGACGACGGTCCACAACGCCACCCGCGACGAGGACTACCGGGTCACACACCGGTTGTCGGAACGGCAACTGGACGCCGTGCTCGCCGGCGGTGTCATCGCCCGGCTGCGCGATGTTGCGGGTCGGCCGTGAGTGGGTAGCTCCCCATCATGGCCATCGCAACCGTGAACCCGGCAACCGGTGAGACACTGCGGACCTTCGCACCGCTGGACGACGCCGAAATCGACCAGCGGATCGAACGGGCCCACCTCACCTTCCTGGAACTGCGCCGCACCACGTTCGCCGCGCGCGCCGACTGGATGCGCGCCGCCGCCGACATCCTGGACAAGGACGTCGAGGACCTGGCCCGGCTGCTGACCACGGAGATGGGCAAGACGATCGGCGCCGCCCGCGCCGAGGTGCACAAGTGCGCGAAGGCGGCGCGCTTCTACGCCGACCACGCCGAGGAGTTCCTCGCCGACCAGTCCGCCGACCCGAAGGCGGTCTCGGCCAGCGCCGCGTACACGCGCTGGCTGCCGTTGGGCCCGGTGCTGGCCGTGATGCCGTGGAACTTCCCGCTGTGGCAGGTCATGCGGTTCGCCGCGCCGGCACTGATGGCCGGCAACGTCGGCCTGCTCAAGCACGCGTCCAACGTGCCGCAGACGGCACTGTGGTTGGGTGAGCTGTTCCAGCGGGCCGGGTTCCCGGAGGGCGCGTTCCAGACGCTGCTGGTGAACTCGTCGACGGTCGAGCGGATCCTGACCGACGACCGCGTGGTCGCGGCGACGCTGACCGGCAGCGAGGGTGCCGGCCGGTCGGTGGCCGAGACGGCCGGTGGCCGCATCAAGAAGACCGTGCTGGAGTTGGGCGGCAGCGACGCGTTCATCGTGATGCCGTCGGGCGACCTGGCCGCCGCCGCGGACACGGCGGTGACGTCGCGCTGCCAGAACAACGGGCAGAGCTGCATCTCGGCGAAACGGTTCATCGTGCACGCGGACGTCGCCGAGGAGTTCCGACGCCTGTTCGTGGACAAGATGTCCGCGCTGACCGTGGGTGACCCGATGGACGAGGACATCGACGTCGGCCCGTTGGCCACCGAACAGGGCCGGACGGACGTCGAGGAACTGGTGGCCGACGCGGTCGCCCAGGGCGCCACGGTGCTGTGCGGCGGCACGCGGCCGGACCGGCCGGGCTGGTTCTACCCGCCGACGGTGGTCACCGACATCACCCCCGCGATGCGCATGTACCACGAGGAGGTGTTCGGTCCGGTGGCGCAGCTGTACGAGGTTCCGGGTATCGACGCCGCGATCACCCTGGCCACCGACACGACGTTCGGCCTCAGCTCCAACGCGTGGACCAACGACGCGGCCGAACGCGACCGCTTCGTCACCGACCTGGCCGCGGGCGCGACGTTCATCAACGGCATGACCGTCTCCTACCCGGAGCTCCCGTTCGGCGGCAT
>DASZXM010000236.1:0-10866 GCA_035546415.1 Pseudonocardiaceae bacterium | reverse complement strand
GTTCGACCGGTTCGCACGCGGTGACACGTCGCGCTCCCGCAGCGCCGGCAGCACCGGACTGGGCCTGGCCATCGTGGCGGCCGTCGTGCACGCGCACGGTGGACACGTCGGCGTGACGAGCCAGCCGGGAAACACGGTGTTCACCGTGACGTTGCCCCATCACAGCTCTCCCACAGGCGTGCCACAACCGTGACCTAGGTCGGGTCACGACGCTGGTTCGCATGACGACAACCGCTCGGACGACCCCCGCGCCGGCCGAACCCGGCGCCGACGACGCGACGCTGCCGATGCCCCGAGTCCGGCCCGTGGTGACGGGTCCCGGGCCGGTACTCGACGTCGTCGTCCCCGTCTACAACGAGCAACACGACCTGGAGCCATGCGTCCGCCGCCTGTACACCCACCTGACCGGCCACTTCCCGTACCCGTTCCGGATCACGATCGCAGACAACGCCAGCGTCGACGGCACACCGGCCGTGGCGACGCGGCTGGCCGCCGAGATCCCCGAGGTGCGGTCGGTCCGGCTGGAGCAGAAGGGCCGCGGCCGGGCACTGCGGGCGGTGTGGTCGCATTCGGACGCCGCCGTCCTCGCCTACATGGACGTCGACCTGTCCACCGACCTGGCCGCGCTGCTGCCGCTGGTCGCGCCACTGCTGTCCGGCCACTCCGACCTCGCCATCGGCAGCCGGCTGGCCAGGGGCGCCCGCGTGGTGCGCGGTGCCAAGCGGGAGTTCATCTCCCGCTGCTACAACCTGATCCTGCGCGCGTCGCTGGCCGCGCGGTTCACCGACGCGCAGTGCGGTTTCAAGGCGATCCGCGCCGACGTCGCCGCCCGCCTGCTGCCGCTGGTGCAGGACACCGGCTGGTTCTTCGACACCGAACTTCTGGTGCTGGCACAGCGGTCCGGCATGCGCATCCACGAGGTGCCGGTGGACTGGGTGGACGACCCGGACAGCCGGGTCGACATCGTGTCCACGGCACTGGCCGACCTGCGCGGTGTCGTTCGGCTGTGCCGCGCCTTCGTGACGGGAGAACTGCCGATCATGGCGCTGCGCAAGGAGTTCGGCCGCGACCGGCCGGCCAACGACCCGCCTGGCGTGCCCCGTGGCCTGGCCGGGCAGGCGATCCGCTTCGCCGTCATCGGTGTCGGCAGCACGCTCGCCTACCTGCTGCTGTTCGTCCTGCTGCGGCTGGCGATGGGCGCGCAGGCCGCCAACCTGATCGCGCTGCTGGTCACGGCCGTCGCGAACACGGCCGTCAACCGGCGCGTCACGTTCGCCGTGCGCGGCTCGCGCGGCGCCGGTAAGCACCAGATCCAGGGGCTGATCGTGTTCGGCATCGGCCTCGCCCTGACCAGTGGGGCGCTGAAACTGCTGGACCTGGCCGGCGGCACCGGCCGGTTCGTCGAGCTCGTCGTGCTCGTCGCGGCCAACCTGCTGGCCACCGTGGTGCGGTTCGTGCTGTTGCGCGCCTGGGTGTTCCGCGCCCAGCGGCCGACCGACTGACTTTCCCCGACCACCTCCGGAGAGGCATGTAATGTCCGCGTCCACGATGTCGTCCACCACGTCCGACCGCACCGGGCCACCGCCGGAACCCGGGTACCGCGGGCGGTCCGTCGGGGCCGTCGAGAACCGGCCGGCCGCCGTGCGCGTGGCACTGGCGGTGCTGCTCGCCGGCACGGCCGTGCTGTACCTGTGGGACCTGAGCGCCTCCGGCTACGCCAATGAGTTCTACGCCGCCGCGGTGCAGGCCGGCACGCAGAGCTGGAAGGCGCTGCTGTTCGGCTCGCTCGACCCGGGCAACGCGATCACGGTCGACAAGCCGCCCGCCTCGCTGTGGGTGATGGCGCTGTCCGGCCGGATCTTCGGCTTCTCCTCGTGGAGCCTGCTGGCACCGCAGGCGATCGAGGGTGTGCTGTCGGTGGGGCTGACGTTCGCGGCGGTGCGTCGCTGGTCCGGTCCGACGGCCGGTCTGCTGGCCGGCGCGGTGCTCGCGCTGACACCGGTGGCGGCGCTGATGTTCCGCTTCGACAACCCGGACGCGCTGCTGGTGCTGCTGATGGCGGCCGGCGCGTACTGCGTGGTGCGGGCGACGGAGCGGGCGAGCGTGCGGTGGCTGTCGCTGGCCGGTGTGGCCATCGGCTTCGCGTTCCTCACCAAGATGTTGCAGGGTTTCCTGGTGCTGCCGGCGTTCGCCGTGGTCTACCTGGTGGCCGCGAACACGACACTGGGCAGGCGGATCGCGCACGTGCTGGTCGCGGGCCTCGCGGTGGTCGTGTCGGCGGGCTGGTACGTGGCGCTGGTCGCGCTGTGGCCGGCGGGCTCCCGGCCGTTCATCGGCGGGTCGACGGACAACAGCCTGCTGGAGTTGGCGTTGGGCTACAACGGTCTGGGTCGCATCCTCGGCGGCCAGGGCAACGGCGGCGGTGGCGGCGGGGGAGGCGGCAACGTCGGGTTCGGCGGCAGCACCGGCATCACGCGCCTGTTCGGCGACAGCATGGGCACCGAGATCTCCTGGCTGCTGCCGGCCGCGCTGATCGGCCTGGTCGCCGGCCTGTGGTTCACCCAGCACGCCCCGCGCACCGACCGCACCCGCGCCGCGCTGATCCTGTGGGGCGGCTGGCTGCTCGTCACCGGGATCGTGTTCAGCTACATGGCAGGCACGATCCACCCGTACTACACGGTCGCCCTCGCACCGGCCGTCGGCGCGCTCGTCGCGATCCCGGCCCGGGAGCTGTGGCGCGGCAGGGACCAGTTCGCCTGCCGGGTGGTGCTGTCGCTGATGGTCGCCGTCACCGGCATCTGGGACTACATCCTACTGGCCCGCACGTCGGACTGGCTGCCGGCGCTGCGCTGGATCGTCCTGCTGGTGGCGGCCGTGGCCGCGCTGCTGATCCTGCTCGGTGGCCGGCTGGCCGGCCGTTTCGCCGTGATCGTCGCCGGCATGGCGCTGGTCGGCGGTCTGCTGGGCCCGTCGGCCTACGCGGTCGACACGGCAGCCCAGCCGCACAACGGCTCCATCCCGACGTCCGGCCCGGGCACGAGCGGGTTCGGCGGCGGCTTCGGCGGACCCCGCGGTGGCGGTGGGGGTGGCATGGCCGGGTTCGGCGGCGGGACGACGACCGGTTCGGCGCTGACCACGGCCCTGCGGGCCAGCACGACCCGCTGGGCGGCGGCCACGGTCGGCTCGCAGTCGGCGGCGTCACTGGAACTGTCCAGCGGGGCGTCGGTGATGGCGATCGGCGGATTCACCGGATCGGACGACTCACCGACGCTGCCGCAGTTCGAGGCATACGTGCGGGCCGGCGAGATCCACTACTTCATCGCGGGTGGCGGCATGGGTGGCGGTCCCGGTGGCGGCGGCACGGCGAGCCGGATCACCAGTTGGGTGGAAAGCCACTACCCGGCAACCACGATCGGTGGCCAGACGGTGTACGACCTGACGAAGTGATCACCACATACCCGGGCACGGACAGTGCCCGGGTGTGTGCGTAGCCGATACGCTCGAAGTTCCGCGCAGTTTCCTGGAGGAGCGCAATGGCAACGTGGGGCGATCTGGTCGCATTCGTGCGGTCCGAGTACCGGGTCACCAGGGTCGAGCAGGACGAGATCCGGATCGAGGTCGAATTCGACGACGAGCGGCGGCAGGCGGTCGTCGTGTACCGCGAGGTGTTCGACAGGCGCGAGGAGTGGGTGCAGATCGTGTCGCCGTGCGGCAGGGCGGCCGAGGTCAACCTGCACGCCCTCCTCACCGAACTGGGCCAGACGGCCGTCTGCGGCGGCGCGATCGTGATGGGCGAGTACGTCGCCGTCCGCCACTCGCTGCCCCTGGAGAACCTGGACATCAACGAGTTCACCGACCCGCTGGCCCTCGTCGCCGGCGTGGCCGACGAACTGGAGGAGAAGTTCACCGGCGGCGACGGCTACTGAGCCCTGAACTAAACCGGATCTGTCGGTAGGGCGTCTACGGGTCGTGCAGCAAGCAATCGTCGTCGGCGCCCGCGCCGAGCCGGTGTTCGAGGAACTGTTCCACCGGCAGTTCGAGCCGATGAAGCAGTTCGCGCACCTGCTGGGCGCGGACGACCCGGAGAACATCGCGCAGGACGCGTTCGTGCGCCTGCACCGGCGCTGGCGGCATCTGCACGACCAGGACAAGGCCCTGGCCTACCTGCGGCGCACCGTGGCCAACCTGGCCACCTCCCGGTTCCGCCACCTGCGCGTAACCCGCCGACATCCACCGCAACCACCCGCCGACGTGGCGTCCGCCGAGTCCAGCGTGCTGGACCGGTTCGAGCACAGCCGGCTCTGGCGGGCCGTCAGCGGGTTGCCCACCCGGCAGCGGCAGGTCGTCGTGCTGCGCTACTGGCTCGACCTGGACGTCGCGGGTGTCGCCGCCGTGCTCGGCATCTCCCCGGGCACCGTCAAGGCCGCCACGTCCCACGCCATGGACAACCTGCGCAAGGAGGTGAGGCCGCGATGAGCGACCTGGAAGACGAACTGGCCGCCGTGCTCACCGAGCAGGCCGGCACGGTGACCGCGACGCCCGACCCGCTGCACGAACACGGCCGCCGGATGCGGGAGCGCACCGCGGCGACCCGGCTCACCCTCTCGGTGGCCGGAGTCGTCGCCGTCGCCGCCGGTCTCGTGATCGTGCTGCCCGGACAGCACAAGGCCGCGCAGCCCGCGAAGCCACCGGTGCTGGTCACCACGACGACCACCGCGAAGGCGCCGCCGCCGGACCCGTCGTGGCGGATCGGTGACTTCACCGCGCACGGGGTGCACTGGATCGCGTACGCGGTGATCCGACCGAGCGATCCGGGGATGCCCAACGACGCGCTGGGCTGCCTGGAGACGGTCGGCGTGCCGGCAGGCCAGCCGGTCGACAGTCCGCACCAGTACCCGAACGGCGAAGGCTGCGGAGGGCTCCAGCCCTGGGGCAAGGACCCGCTGCTGGGGCAGGCGAGCGTCCTGCCGTCCACCGACACCGACCACGGCCCCCTGCCCGACGTCGCGGTGTGGGCGACGACATCGAACGTCGCCGCGATCGACCTGGTCCTGGCCGACGGCCGGCACGACCACGCCACCCTGCTGGGCAGCACGCCGGGGGTGAAGGTGTGGATCACCACGCACGGCGTGGCCTTCGCGCCGAGCATCGACTACAAGGACGCACACGGGCACGTGCTGCAACACGACTCGTTCGCATTACCCGGGAAGTAATGGATTCACCGCCGGTCGTGGCCGACGATGGGCGGCATGACCCAGGTCGGACCGTTGCTCCGGGAATGGCGGGAACGCCGCAGGCTCAGCCAGTTGGACCTGTCGCTGCGCGCCGAGATCTCCACCCGGCACCTCAGCTTCGTGGAGACCGGCCGTTCCCGGCCCAGCCGCACCATGCTGCTGCACCTGGCCGACCACCTGGACGTGCCGCTGCGGGAACGCAACCAGCTGCTGCTGGCCGGTGGCTACGCGCCGGTCTACCGCGAGCGCGGGCTGGACGCCGACGGCATGGCGTCGGTCCGTTCGGCGATCCGCCGCCTGCTCGCCGCGCACGAGCCGTTCCCGGCGGTCGTCGTCGACCGGCGGTGGCAGCAGGTCGCCGGCAACGCCAGCCTGGGCGTGCTGGTCGGCGGTGTCGCCGAGCACCTGCTGGTGCCGCCGGTCAACGTGCTGCGCCTGAGCCTGCACCCGGACGGTGTCGCGCCGCGCATCGTCAACCTGGGCGAGTGGCGGGCACACCTGCTGGGCAGGCTGCGCCGGCAGGTCGACGTGACGGCCGACCCGGACCTCGCCGCGCTCTACGACGAGCTCCGCGAGTACCCGTGCGACCAGCCCGAACCGGACGTCGAACTGCCCGGACCGGCGGACGTGTTCACCCCGCTGCGCATCCGGCACGGCGACGGTGAACTGTCGTTCTTCAGCACGGTCGCCACGTTCGGCACGCCGTTGGACGTGACGGTCGCCGAACTGGTCGTCGAGTCGTTCTTCCCGGCCGACGATCACACGGCCGACGTGCTGCACGGCAGGTAGTGCTCAGTAGTGCGTGGCCAGAGCCAGCAACAGGACCACGAACAGCACGGCCGCCGTCACCCACAGGACTCTCGTGCGGTGGGCCGCCGCCGTCGGGTCCGGGTACACGGCCAGCACGTCGGCATGCCAGTTGGCGACGGTCTCGGCCCGTTCCTCCGGTGTCATCTGCGTCCACAGCTCCGGCGGCACGATGGCCGTCAGCCTGCTGCGCGACAGATCCTCCGCCGCCAGACGTTCCAGGTAGTCCCGGCGGAGCTCGTCGTCCTGCTGGGCCGGTTCCGGCGGCGGCAGCTTCGCCACCACCTCGGCCGGCAGGATCGCCGCCAGCCTGCGTCGTGCCGCGGCCTGCCCCCGATCGTTCCCGCTGTCCCTGTCTGCCATGACGCCCCCCTAGACGCGATGGTCATTCAGGAAATCGCGAACGACACGCTCCGTGTTACGGCACGACGACCAGTCCCGCCTCCGTGGCCAGCGCATCCGCCACGGAAATCGCCTGATCACGGGTGATTCGGGCGCCACGCAGCGTCAACAGCCCCTGGGCCCCGACCAGCTGCGACTCCGGCAGGTCACACCGGTCGGCGCGGGCGGCCGTGAACTCGGCCCCGGTGAAGTCGCACTCGGCGAACACCACGTCCGACAGGTCGCCGGTGATCCGGGCGTCCCGGAACGAGCACCGGTGGAACACGGCCACCCCGCGCACCTTCGTGATCTCCAGCGCGGAGTAGTCCAGCGTGCAGTCCTCCACGTACAGATCGCCGGCCTGGCCGATGCTCAGGCTCAGGCCGATGCCCCGGCACGTCACCAGTTCCACGGTGCGCATCGCGATCGCCGCGAGCATCGCGTTCGACAGGTCCAGTTCGGCCAGCCGGCAGTTGCTCAGCTCCAGGTTCGACAGCCGTGCCTGCGTCAGGTACACCCCGGTGATCACGCTGTCCCGCACCACGCCGCCACCGACGACACCCTGCTGTTCGCCGTCGGTGACACGTGCCTCGTCGAACATGAAGTCACCGGCGAAGTCGGCGTCCTCGTCGGTCAGGTACGCCTCGTCGAACTCCGGCCGCCGCACCGTCCGCCCGGCCACCTCACGCAGCTCCATGCCGGGACCGTAACGGGTGGGCCCGACGCGGCGGTCACGCGCAGAGCCGCTGGAGTGACCCCAGTGTGCCGGACATGGCGTCGGCGAGCAGGTCGACGTCCGGCAGCGCCCGGCCGTTCGCGTGCAGTCCGACGTGGACGGTGTCCCGGTACGGGCTGAACGCCACGCCGAGCGCGTGACCGGGCGCCAGCGGCACGACCGGGTAGATCTCGCGCAGTTCGGCGCCGTCGAACGACAGCGGCACACCGGGCAGCGGCACCGTCGTGACAACGGTGTCACACAGCAGGGGAGCGCACTGGCCGACCATCGGCATGACGACGCGGTGCACGGCCGCGGGCACCCGGTCGGCCAGCACCGGCAGCGCACCCGGCCCGCGACCGGGACCGGCTTCCTTGTTGCCGTCCATCATCGCCCGCACGGCCATCAGCCTGCGGACCGGATCGGGCTCGCCGACCGGCAGGTCGCACAGGTAACCGGACAGCTGGTTGCCGGCGGTGGCAGTGCCCCGGGAGCGGCCGCGCCTGCTCACCGGGACCAGCGCGCGCAGCGCCAGGCCGTCGGGCTGGTCGCCCCGGCCGGCGAGCCAGTCGCGCAGCGCACCGGCCAGCACGGCGAGCAGGACGTCGTTCGTGGTGCCGCCGTGGCGCAACCGCACCTGCTTGATGTCGTGCAGGGGGAGGCGGGCGATCGCCAGGCGCCGTTCGGTGGCGCTGGGCGCGAGCAATGGCGACGCGGGCGGTGCGGGGCGGGCGCTGCGCAGCACGGAACCCGCGATGTCCATCGCCTGCTGCGCGGAGGTGCCGAGCGCGCGCAGCGTGTCGCCGACACCCAGGCCACCGGTCGTGCACGGCTGCGGCTGCGGCACGACGGCGCCATCCATGCCATCCAGCAGGCCGAGGCCGACCAGCAGCGCGGCGGCACCGTCGGCCAGCGCGTGGTGCAGCTTCGGCAGGACCGCGAACCACCCACCGGGTAGGCCGGTGATGACGTGGAGTTCCCACAGTGGACGCGTCGGGTCGAGCCGTTCACCCATGATCCGGGCGGCGAGGTCGGTGAGCTGCCCGGCGTCGTGCGGCCGGTGCAGGTGGTGGGTGTGGACGTGGTCGGTGGCGTCGAAGGCCGGGTCATCGACCCAGCGGGCGTTGCCCACCGGCAGCAGGGACGCCCGAACCCGTTGCCGCAGACGGGGAATCCGCTGCGCCCGCACGCGCAACAGGTCGGCGATCCGCGCCGGGTGAACCGGCTGGGTCGGTGCGAACAGTGCCAGCGCACCGATGTTCATCGGCGTGGCCGTGCTGTCCAGGCAGAGGAATGCGGTGTCCAACCCGCTGAGTTGGGTCGCCGCCATGATGGTGATCCTTTCGGTGTGGGCAGGGATGGAAACGGTGTGCGGTCCAGCGAACCCGGCGTTGATGGCGTGGGTGTATTCGGCAGGTTACGAAAACGCGGGTCGTCACCCGCGGAAACGTGACCCGATCAGACGAACTTCGCCACAATGCGAAGCGGTACCAGCCGCATGGCGATCGCCAGCGGCCGCCACGGCCACGGCGGTACACACGCGGTGTTCACTTCCTGTTCGATCGCCTTCACCATCGCCCGGACCCCGGTCGCCGTGTCCACGATCGTGCGGCTCACGGTGGGATCGGGGTTCATTTCCGAGCTGATGACGCCAGGATAGAGCGTGGTCACCCGAATCGGCCTGTTGAGCACGTCCGACCGAATTCCTTCCGCGAGGTTGGCCAGCCCGGCCTTGGTCGCGGCGTAGGCGGTCCCGTTCCCGGACATCCCGCGCAGCGCGCCGACCGACGACACGACCACGAGATGGCCCTGGTCCTGGGCACGGAACACCCGCATCGCCGCCTCGCACTGGGCGAGGGCGGCGGTGAAGTTCGTGGTGGCGATCCGCAGGTTGGCGGCGAAACCACCGTCCCCGACGGGTCGGCCTCCTCCGATACCGGCGTTCACGATCACCCGGTCCAGTGATCCGAATTCACCCGCGAATTCGTCGAACGCCGTGAAGACGTCGTCGAAATCGGTGACGTCCAGCCGCCGCGTCCGGACCGTGATGCTCGGATGGTTGGTTGTGAGTTCGTTTCGCAGTTCGTCCAGTCGTTCGGTACGACGAGCGCACAGTGCGAGGTTTCTGCCCAGGGCCGCGAATTCGCGCGCCATCTGGGCACCCAGCCCAGAACTCGCACCGGTGATCAGGATGTTCCTGCGCATTGACGACAGCGTAGCCGACCCGGCAAACGACGCTGTTGATCGACCCAAGTGGACGGTGCCGCCCGGTTAGCGCCGGTTAACGTCTGATCGGCTCGCCGGATCGGCACCGGGCGCGGCGGCGGAGGCCGATTGCCGTCCACTGTGATCCTGGACATCCACCGGTTGGCGCAACGCGCACCCGGCAACGGATCGGCAGCCGTCAGAACGCCGTCAGGGTGTGCCAGGCGAGACCGGGCTCGGCCGCGTCGTCCTTGACCACCGTGCCCTCGATCAAGCCGTACGGCCGGTCCGCCGCGAAGAACACCTCATTGGGATTGTCCAGGCCGAACGGTTCGAGGTCGACCACGAAGTGGTGCTTGTTCGGCAGGGACAGCCGGATCTCCGCGATCGCGTCGTGCCGCGTGAGCACCGCCTCGCCCATCGCGTACAGGGTCTGCTGCAACGCCAGGCTGTGTTTCGTGGCGAACGTCGTCAACAGCGTGTCCCGCACCGACGCAAACGTTTCCGCCCAGTCCACGTCCCACGACTGGTACCGCCAGCGCGCCGTCACGGCCGTCGCCAGCACGCGGTCGGTCGTCTCCGGCAGCGTCGTGTACTCGTCCCGCGGGTAGCCGTGGAACTCCGAGCCGGTCGACTTCAGCACCACCAGGTCCGTCAGGCCGGACACCACCCACGCCTGGTCGCCGGCCACCGTCACGGCCGTGGTCCGCTTCTCGTCGGACGCCCGGCGGAACGAGTGCGGGTGCGGCTGCCCGTCGACGCTGATGCGCTCCCACGCGTACTGGTCGATCATCACCCGGGCGCTCGTCAGATGGTCGAGCGATCCGACGAAGTGCCGGCCCAACCGCAGCGCGAAGTCCTCGATCTCGCCGACCGGCGCCTGGCGCGCGAACGCGTACACCGTGTTCTTCTGCGTGTCGGTCGGCACCACGTGCGCGTTGTCACCGGTCAGATGGGACGCCGCCAGGTCGCCGCGCAGCGCGATGCTCACGTTGAGGTCGGTGAGGCTGTGCACGGCGCCGTCGCGCCGCACGGTGACCAGCCGGGTCTCCGCCTTGCCGTACTGGTTGGCACCGAGTGTGACGGCCATCGGTTCAGCTCCCTCGACGCGTGACAGGGCAACGGGATCGCTCCGATCATGCCCGCCGTCGGCCGGAGCGGCATCGGGTGGTGCCGCCACCCGTACGATTGCCCGGTGACCAGGATCGGATTCATCGGGCTGGGCATCATGGGCGGCCCGATGGCGGCCCATCTGGCGGCCGCCGGACACGACGTCATCGGCTACGCCCGCCGGCCCGAGGCGGCAGCACGGCTCACCGCGGCGGGCGGCACGGCGGTCGGCAGCACGGCCGAGGCCGTCACCGGCGCCGAGGTCGTGATCACGATGCTGCCCGACTCACCGGACGTCGAGGAGGTCGCGCGGGACGTCTTCGCCGCCGCCGCATCGAACCTCCTCTACATCGACATGAGCACGATCCGGCCGGAGACGTCGGTCGCGCTCGCCGCCGAAGGCGCCGAGCGGGG
>DASZXM010000235.1:0-10960 GCA_035546415.1 Pseudonocardiaceae bacterium | reverse complement strand
CGTCCCACCACACCCCGCCGATCTACCAGCCGACCAGCCCTGGCCCGCCACTCATCACCGACCAACAACCCGCCCTTCACCGGATCACCAGCGCGTTCGCCGGTGACGCCGCGCCACCCACCAGGTGCAACGGGGCCGATGCCAGCATGCCTTCGTAACCTCCACCGTTGTCCGAGTCCGCCGCCAGTGCTTCCAGGTCCCACATCTCGCCGATCGGCATGCCCAGGCCGCCCATGATCCGGCTGTGCAGGGACCAGCGGTGGGGCAGCCGCCACGTGCCCGGTTCGGCACCGGGTGTGCCGTCGGCGCGGGTCGGCCACACCTCCAGCGCCGGGTTGTCCGCGGCGACCGCGGCCAACTGCCAGTCCCACAGCAGTTCCGCCATCTCCTCGGCCGCGTCCAGACCGGGGGTGACCAGCCTGGTGCGGTTGGAGATCGCGTGCCGGGTCGTGTCGTCCGCGCCCAGATACCACTCGATCCAGCCGGTCCGCACCAGCAGGATGTCCGCCGGCTGTACCGCACTGCCTTGCGCGGCAAGGGTTTCCACCAGATCCGCGACGGTGATAGGGTCGGGCCGGTCGAACCGCAGCGGGCGGCCCACCGCCGTGCGCCATCGGGCGACGTCGGCCAGCACGCACCGGCCGACGATGCCGCGCAGCGCCCAGTGGTGCACGCCGTGCGGCTGGTCGCCGTTGTAGTGGCCGTGGCCCTCCCACGTGATGTGGCGGAACCCGTCCCACTGCGACGACGACTGCGTGTTCCAGTCCGAGATGACGTCGTTGAGCGGCGCGGACTCCGCGGCGTGCACCAGTTCGTGCCGCAGGCTGGGCCGTTCGAACAGGCCGGGCGCGGGCAACTGGATGTCCCAGTTCACCGGGAACACCGCGCCGCGCCGGATCAGCGTGCCCGCCTCCCGCACGGACGACGCGTCCAGCCGGTTGAGGCAGCCGAACACGTCGCTGTCGCCCCACATGCCCCACGAGTGCCGGACACCGTCGGCCACCGGCAGGTCGCCGTACTTCACGTGATCGCTCATACCCGCTCCACGATCAGCAGGCCGTCCAGCGGCACCACGTCGTCCGCCGTGACGGACAGCGGGTTCAGCTCCAGGACGTACCGCTGCCACGGCAGGCGGGCGGCCAACCGGGAGAACCGGACCAGGAACGGCACCGGGTCGCCGGGCAGCCCGTCGACCGTGCGCAGCCGGGACAGCATCGCCGTCGCCGCCGGGCCGTCCAGCGGTGCGGGCGCGAACGTCACGTCGTCGATCAGTTCGGCCGCGTTGCCGCCCGCGCCGACCGACACGACCGGTCCGAACGTGGCGTCCCGGAACGCCGAGACCAGCAGTTCGGTGCCGCGCGGCGCCATCTCCTCGACGAACACGCCGAGCATGTCCGCGCCGATCTCCGCGCTGCGGGCGGCGAGCCGCTCGAACACGGCTACCGGGTCGAGCACGTCCAGCGCCAGCAGGCCGGCCTTGGCCCGGTGGGTCACCGTCCGCGACACGACCTTCATCGCCACCGGGCCGCTGATCGAGTACGCGATCTCGGTGGCCTCCCCCGGGGACCGGGCCAGCCCGCCGCGCAGCGTGCGCAGGCCGGCGCCGGTCAGCAGCGCGTGCACCGCGTGTTCGGGCAGGACGGCGCCGTCGGTCACGTCGGGCAGGTCGGGCATGCGGATGTCCGGCACGTCGACCGCCCCGCCCGTGGGCCGGACGGCGGCGGCGAGGCGGCCGAGCGTGGTGATCGCGCGGGGCTGTTCGGTGAAGACGTGGATGCCCGCGTTGGCGAACACGGCCGCCGCCTCGGCCGGATAGGCCCGGCTCTGCACGGCGACCGGCACGTCGTCGGCCGCGTGCAGTTCGGCGACGGCCGTGGCCGTCTCGGCCGCGCCCTGCGCCATGCCGCCCAACTGGCACAGCACCGCGTCCACCTCGCCGCTCGTCACCAGGGTGCGCAGCAGTTCCGGGAACGCGGCCCGCCAGCGGTCGGAGTTGAACGCCTCCGGCGTCAGGTCCAGCGGGTTGCGCAGCGACGCGATCCGCGGGGCCAGCGGCCGCAGCAGCGCCTGCGTCTTCTCGCTGATCACCGGCACCGACAGGCCGGCCTCGACGCACTGGTCGGCCGCCAACACCCCCTGCCCGCCGCCGTAGCTGAGCACGGCGACCCGGTTGCCGTGCAGCGGTGCGTGGTCCACCGTGCCGGCCAGGTACGCGACGACCTCGACGAGTTCCTCGACGGAGAACACCCGGACGGCGCCCTCCGCGTCCAGCACCGCCTCCCACACCCTGGCCTGTCCGGCCAGCGCGCCGGTGTGCGCGGCCACGGCCGCGGCGCTGGCGTCGCTGCGGCCGCCCTTGAGCACCACCACCGGTTTGCCGGCCGCCCTGGCCCTGCGCAACACGCGGACCAGTGCCTCGCCGTCGTCGACACCCTCCAGGTAACAGCACAGGACGCGGCTGCCCGGGTCGTCGACGAAGTGGTCCAGCACCTCGACGGCTGTCACGTCGACCTCGTTGCCGGTGCTGACCATGTGCCGGAAGCCGACGCCGCCCGCCTGCGACCAGGCGTGCGCCGACGCGGCCAGCCCGCCGCTCTGGCTGACCATGCTGATCACGCCGGGCAGCAGAGTGTCCGTCCGGCCCAGCCAGTAGGCGAACGTCCCGGTGAACGCGGACGCCGTGTTCACCACACCCAGGCAGTTCGGGCCGAGCATCCGCATCCCGTGCTCGCGCACCCGCGCGGCCAGTTCCCGTTGCAGCGCGGCACCTGCCGCGCCGGTCTCGGCGAACCCGCCCGCCCACACGACGACCGAGCCGACCCCGGCGTCGGCCAGTGACGGCACCACGCCGGCCACGCGGGCCGCACCGACGCCGACGATCGCCACGTCCGGCACGGCGGGCAGCTCGGCCACCGACGCGTACGTCCGGTGGCCCGCGACCGGAGCACCACCCGGATGCACCGGGTACACGTCGCCCGCGTAGCCGAACTTGCGCAGCATCCGCACGGCCGTCGCGCCGCGGTTGCCCGGTGCGTCACGCGCGCCGATGACGGCGACCGATGCCGGGTCCAGCAGCCGGCCCAGCGCGGTGGTCGCCATCACCTCTCCGTCCACACCGGAGCGCGCTTCTCCCGGAACGCCCTCGGCCCCTCGGCGCCGTCCGGTCCCTCCGCGATCTCCTGGTCCAGGTGCCTGGCGTACGCCGACACCTGCGGCAGGTCGGCGGTGAGCCGGTACAGCCGCACGGCAGCCTGCACGGCACGCGGCGAGTTCCGGCACACCATCGCGGCCAGTTCCTCCGCCGTGGCAAGGAGATCCGCCTCCGGCACGACCCGGTTGACGATGCCCTGCTGCAGGCACTCCTGCGCGGTCAGCCGACCGTTGCACAGCGTCAGGTACGCGGCCATGGCCCTCGGCATCGCCGTGTACTTGTTCTGCGGCGCGCCCAGACGCCCGACGTTGGTGTGCTGGTCGCCCAGCCATGCGTCGTCCGCCATGACCCGCAGCTGGCACTGCAACGCCAGCGTCAGGCCGACACCGACGGCGAACCCGTTGATCGCGGCGATCAGCGGCTTCTCCACACCGGAATCGTCGGGCATGCCGCCGCCGCCCCAGTGGAAGATGTCCGAGTTGGGGTCCTCGTGCGGCGTCCGGATGCCCTGCTCCTGGTACCGCGCGAGGAACTTCACGTCCCGCCCCGCGCAGAACGCCTTGCCCGCGCCGGTGACGATGCCGACGAAGATCTCCGGGTCGAGCTGGATGTCGCGCCAGCACTTCCGCAGCTCCACGTAGGCGTAGGAGTGCAGGGCGTTGCGCACCTCGGGCCGGTTGATCGTCACGTACGCGACATGGTCGCGCTTGTCGTATTCGACGAACTCCAGGCCCGTCGGTGCCGACGACGGGTCGTAGGGCGAGGAGTAGGAAACCATCGATGTCCTTCCGAACTGCTCAGGACGTGGGCACGCCGGTGTGGATCCAGGTGCTGGGGTCGGGCAGGCCGTCGGGCAGGATGCCCTCCAGCTTGACCAGCGTCGACCAGACCGCCGCGTCCTGGGTGCTGAAGTGCGGTTCGAAGCTGCCCTGCACGCCGCTCAGACAGTCCTTGTACTGCTGGTCGTTCAGGCTCTTGTTGTTCAGCGGGCTGGCCCGCATGATCCGCACCCACTTGTCCAGGTTGGCCGGGTCGTCGGCCCACTGTTCGGCCTTGGTCAGCGCGGCCTGCAGGCCACTGATGATCTTCGGGTTGGCCTGGGCGTAGCTGTCCAGCACCCAGTAACCGATGTCCGGGATGCCGATCGCCTGCCGCAGCGTGGCCGGGTAGTTGGTCTCCTTGGCCTTGGCGAAGCTGAACGCCTCGGACAGGCCGTTGTTCTCCAGGATGCAACTGGCCGCCGGTTCGACGATGATCCCCTGCTCCGACCCGGACAGCACGCCGGCGCCGGACTGGTCGGCCACCACCTTGATCGTGCCCAGCGGTATGTTGTAGGCCTTCTCGATCAGTTTGATCAGGCTCGCCGTGCCGCCGCTGGCTGCGGGCGCCCCGACGACCTTGAGCTGTTTGATCACGTCGGCGAACGGCTTGCCGGCCAACGCCCGCGGCACCAGGATGCGCCACTGGATGGTCTGCTCGTTGAGGATCAGCCGCAGGTTCGCGCCCCTGGCGATGAGCGGCCCGGTCGACGCCGGGTCGGCGAAGATCACGTCCAGCGAACCGGCGTTCAGCGCGGCCGTGGACGACAGGCCGGTGGTCAGCGTCGCGAAGTTCGCGTGCAGGCCCTGCTCGGAGAAGAAGCCGAGGTTCTGCGCCAGGTATCCCAGGTAGGGCAGCACGTTGCCCGGCGCTGTCTGGATGGTCACGTTGGTCAGGCCGTCCGTGGTGCCACGGGAGGCCGAACCGGACGAACAGCCCGCGGCCAGCGCCACCGACGCGGTGAGCGCTGCCGCCGCGGCCGTGAAACGGCGCAGACGACTGACGGTCATTGTCATGTCCTCTCGAAAAGAATGGTTCGGGAACGCGTCAGCGGCGGCGGGCGTCACCGGTGACGCCACGCATGTCGACCTCACGCCAGGCCATCAGGTAGCGCTCGGCCAGGCGCATGATGCCGGCGAGGATCGCCGCGACGACGCCGATCAGGAACAGGTCGGCGAACATGCCGGCCGTGTCGAAGTTGGACTGGTCGCTGGAGATCTCCGCGCCCAGGCCGCTGCCGCCGGAGATCAGCTCGGCGATCACGGCGCCCAGGAACGAGACCGTCAGGCCCAGTTGCAGGCCGGCGAACAGCGCCGGCGCGGCCGAGGGCAGCATGAACTTGGTGAACGTCTGCCACGTGCTGGCGCCGATCGTCCTGGCCAGCAGCAGGTGGTCCCGGCTGGCGTTCTGCAGGCCCGCCAGCGTGTTGACCAGCACGATGAACGACACGATCGTGATGATCAGCGCGACGCGCCCGCTGGAGCCGATGCCGAACCACAGGATGAACAGCGGCGTCAACGCCAGTCGCGGCAGGCTGTTGAGCGCGGCCACGTATGGGCGGAACGTCTCCCCGAGGAACGGCACGGCGTAGAACAGCACGCCGAACACGGTGCCGATGACCACGGAGATGGCGAAGCCGACCAGTGTCTCGTACAGGGTGGTGCCGAGGTTGGCCAGCGTGGAACCCTGGGTGAGGCCGTTCCACAGTGACTTCGCGATCTTGTCCGGTGCGGACGTGAACAGCGGGTTCCCGATCCGGTTGTCCGCGAACAGTTGCCACGTGCCCAGCACGGCGGCCAGGATCGCCACCTGCAGCACGGTGACCAGGACGCGGCGGCGGGTCACGCCACGCCGCCGTCGGGCCGCCCGGGGTCGGGGCGGCCGGGTGTCGCTGGCCCGGGTGGTGTCGCTGGCACTGGTGGTCATCGTCGATACCTCCATCACAGCTGCCCGTCCACGACCAGGTCGATCAGTGCCGGTGCTCCGCTGCTCAGCGCGGCGTGCACGGCCGTGGCGATGTCGGCCGGGTCGTCGACCCGGATCGCCCGCACCCCGAATCCCTCGGCGACGGCGAGGAAGTCGACGTCCGGGTCGGTCAGGTCGGCGCCGACGAACACGTGGTCGGCCGCCTGCGGTGTGCGGCCCTTGAGCGTGTTCTGCTTGAGCGTGCGGTAGGCGCCGTTGTTCAGGATCACCCACACGACCGGCAGTTCGTGATGCGCGGCCGTCCACAGCGCGGTGAGCGAGTACATGGCCGCGCCGTCACCGACGACGGCCACCACGGGCCGGTCCGGATGGGCCAACTGCACGCCCAGCGCCCTGGGCAGGCCCATGCCGATGCCACCGGCGCCGCGGAACCACGACCCGACGCGCCGCGGCAGGTGGCGGGTGGCCAGGTCGTAGTAGCTCATCGACTCGTCGACGACGCACACGTCGTCGGGCAGGGCGGCGCCGAGTTCGGCGAACACCCGGTGCGCCGGGTGCCGCGCGTCGGCCGCCAGTCGGGCGGCCCGGGTGTCCGCCAGGTGTTCGATCACCTCGGCGTCCCGCGCCGGGTTCGGTTCCAGCAGTGGGGTCAGGTCGAGCACGGCCGCCCGTTCGTCGCCCAGCACCAGGGTGCCGGGTTGGTTCTTGCCCAGCTCCCACGGGTCCGGTCCGATGTGGACCAGCGGGTGGGCGCCCAGCGGCGGGCCCGCGGCCGGGAAGACCTGTGCCAGCACGCGAGTGCCGATCGCCACCACCACGTCGTAGGGTTCGAGGGCTCGGCCGGCCGCCGCGGGGTCACCGGGCAGCCGGCCGGCGTCGTGCGGGTCGTCCGGTGCGACGACCGTCTCGAAGGCGGCGCCCTCCAGGATCGGGGCGCCCAACAGTGCGGCCAGCCGGCCCACGTCGGCGACGGCACCGGATGTGGCGACACCGTCGCCGACCAGCAGCACCGGTGCCGACGCGCCCGCGATCACCCGCCGCGCCTCGTCGATCGCCGCCGGGTCCGGCCGCACGGCGGACCGCGTGGCCCGCATCGGCACGACCGGTGCGGTGCAGGGCGCGTCGGTCAGGTCGAGCGGGATCGACAGCAGCACCGGGCCGCACGGCGGTGTCGTCGCCACCTGGAACGCGCGCCGGACGACCTGCGGGATCTCGTCCGCCGTGCGGACCTCGTAGGCCCATTTGGTGACCGGCTCGGCCATGCCGACCAGGTCGGCGGTCAGGACGGGTTCCTGGTACAGCGCCCGCTGCTCGGACTGGCCGACGTAGACGATCATCGGCGTGTGCGAGATGAAGGCGTTGTAGATGGTGCCGATGCCGTTGCCCAGGCCGGGCCCGGCGTGCAGCTCGACGACACCGACGTCGCCGGTGGCGCGCGCGTACCCGTCGGCGGCGCCGACGGCCACGCCCTCGTGCAGCGCCAGGACGAGGTCGATGTCCTCGTAGTCCTGGAGATAGTCGATGACGGTCTGCTCTGTGGTGCCGGGATTGCCGAAGATCCAGCGCACCCCGCACGCGACCAGCTGCTCCAGAAACGCCTGCGCGCCAAGCCGTTCGTCACTCATCGGCGTCCTCGCTCCGCTGCGGGCGCCGATGAGGCACAAGCACCCTGTGTCATGGATTCGCTCGCAAGCTCGCTCATCGAACCGCCTCCAGGTCACCCAGGCGGGCCAGTAGCGGGGCCACGTCGTCGGCGTCGTCGATGGTCCAGAACGCGTCGCGGATCTTGTGGCACAGCCCGACGTCCGGCCGGCCGCCGACCAGGTCGTCGAACTTCCGGTCGAACTCGGCGTCGTCCATCGGGTTGCGCACGTGCCCGCGCGGATGGGTGGCCTCGCGGACGACCGTCTCCCCGGAGCGGAGCGTGACGGTGAGCGTGACCGCCAGGTCGGCCGAGAAGCGTGCCGTGTGGTCGGGGTTCTCGGAGACGTGGATGCGCCGCATCAGCGGCCGCAGCGCGGGGTCCCGGATCTTCTCCTCGGTGAACGAGCCCAGGCCCAACTCGCCGTCGACGAGGGCGCGGGCCAGCAGGTAGGGCATGCTGTGGTCGGCGGTCTCCCGGGTCGTCGGGTCCCACTTCGCCGGTTCGCTGCCGATCTCGTGCCACGCCAGCCAGTACGTCTGCACGTCGATCCACTCGATGTCGGCGACGTCGATCTCGCGGTGCAGCGCGACGGCCAGGTCGAGCGCGGCCTGCGCGTTGTACTCGGCGGGCCGGTACTTCGTGTGCACCTGCTCGATCACGTAGCGGTCCGGCCGCAACCGCAGGTCCAGGTCGAACCGGCCGGACACGCGCTGCCAGATGCCGTCGTCGCCCTCGAACACCTCCGGTGGACCGGTCATGCCGTGGTGGGCGAGCAGTCCGGCGAACACGCCCACCCGGGCAGCCTCGGCCGTGGCGGCGCCCTTCCACATGGACAGCTCACCGGCCCGGGTGACCCGCAGCGGCACGTGCGGCGTGAGCGCCAGCGACACGGCGTTGCCGAGTTGGCCGACCGACGCGCCCAGCGCCTTGCCGGTCATCGCGGCGACGGCGGCGCCGGTGTACAGACCCTGGTCCCAGCCGCGTTCCCGCAGCTTCACGGTGATCTGCAACCGGGACAGCACCTCGTAGCCGATGACGGTCAGCAGGACGACGTCCCTTCCGGACAGTCCGCACGCCTGGCCGAGCGCCAGCGCGCTGGGGATCAGGTCGCTGGGGTGGCCGCCACCGCCGCGCGGGCCGAAGTACGTGTCGTTGAAGTCCAGATAACGCACCATCACGGTGTTCGCGAACGCGGCCAGTTCCAGTGTGGTCGGCGCCGGCAGGCCGGCGGCCGTCGCGGCGTACCTGCCGTCGGACAGCGCGGCGATCCGGCGGGCGATCACGGCCGGCTCGCTGTCGATCGCGCCGATCAGGCAGCCCAACGAATCCACCAGGCGCCGTTTCGTCTCGTGCACCACGGTGTCGGACAGCATGCCGACATCCATGGCGTGCACGAACTCCGCGATCGTCGTCGTCGTCCGATCCACCGGTGGCCTCTCTGCCGTGGTCTGAAAATCGGTGCGAAACGAATTCCGCGAACCTCTGGCTTTTCGCCGCCGATTCGCTATCGTGCGAGGTGCGCACAACGCTTCGTAGTTCGCACACGAGAGTGCATCCGTCGCGACAACCTGTCAAGACACGTCAGGAGGGCTCGGGCATGAGTACCGAGGACAACGGCGCCGTCGCCAGGCGTGACCTCGTGCAGTCGTTCGGCCGCGGCCTGGCCGTGATCCGGGCGTTCTCCACCGGCGCCGCCGAGATGACGCTGAGCGAGGTCGCCGAGCAGTCCGGGGTGACCAGGGCGGCCGCCCGGCGGTTCCTGCTCACGCTGGCCGACCTGGGCTACGTGCACACCGACGGCAAGCGGTTCTCGCTGCGCCCGACCATCCTGGAGATCGGCAACGCGTACCTGTCCGGGATGGGCCTGGGCGACGTGGCCCGCCCGCACATGCAGCAACTGGTGGAGCAGGTCGAGGAGTCGTCGGCGCTGTGCGTGCTGTCCGGTGACGACATCGCGTACGTGGCGCTGGCCAGGGTGCACGCCCGCCGGATGGCGCTCAACGTCAGCATCGGCACGCAGGTCCCGGCGTACCCGACGTCGATGGGCCGGGTGTTACTCGCGGCCCAACCCGCCGAGTGGCGGGCGGCCTACCTGGAGCGCGTCGACCTGCGCGCGCTCACGCCGTACACGGTGACCGACCCGGCCAAGCTGGGCGCCGTCCTGGAGCGGGTGCCCCGAGACGGCTTCGCCATCGTCGACCAGGAACTGGACGTGGGCCTGCGGTCCATCGCGGTCGCCGTGCACAAGCCGGACGGCTCGGTGTACGCGGCGCTGAACGTGTCGACGTTCGTGGCCCGGCGGTCCGTGGAGGACCTGCGCAACGAACTGCTGGAACCGTTGCGGGCCACGGCCCGGGAGATCGAGGCCGACCTGCGGGCCATCGCGCGACGGCGCAGCGGGATGGGCTTCGAGCACTGAGCCTTGACACCTCCGGCCGGCCAGGTTCAGAGTGTGTGCGAATGACGAATCGTTGTGCGAATCTCGCACGGACGACGAGCAGGAGTCGATCCTTCGGTGACCGCGAGGAGATGGCGATGATCCGCGTCCAGCACCTCACCCACGTCTTCGACACGGTCGACGACGACCCGCCACCGACGCTCGACGACATCAGCCTCACCGTCGACGACGGCGAGTTCGTCGCGCTCGTCGGGCCCAGCGGCTGCGGCAAGACCACACTGCTCAACCTGATCGCCGGCCTGGAGAAACAGCAGGTGCCGGGCAGTGTCGAAGTGGACGGTCACGCCCCGGTGGCCGGCGACCCGGCCACCGGTTACATGCTGTCCCGCGACTGCCTGCTGCCGTCCCGGCGCGCGCTGGCCAACGCCGCCATCGGCCTGGAGGTCCGGCGCGTGCCCCGGCGGGAACGCGAGCGGACGGCCCGGGAGGCGCTCGCGGCCGTGGGCCTGGCCGGTTTCGAGTCGGCGTACCCGGCGCAGCTGTCCCAGGGCATGCGGCAGCGGGTGGCGCTGGCCCGGGTGTTCGCCGTCACACCGGACACGCTGCTGCTGGACGAGCCGTTCTCCGCGCTCGACCCGCAGACCAGGATCTCCGTGCAGGACGCGTTCCTCGGGCTGTGGCAGGAGCGCCGCACCAGCGTCGTGCTGGTGACGCACGACCTGTCCGAGGCGATCACGCTGGCCGACCGGGTGCTGGTGATGAGCCGCAGGCCCGGCAGGCTCAAGGCCGACCACCGGATCGACCTGCCGCGTCCGCGCTCGGCCGCGGAACTGCGCTCCACACCGGCGTTCCACGCGCTGTACGAGCGGATCTGGTTGGACCTCAAGGACGAGGTGCTGGCGGCCGACTCCGAGATGCTGTCCACCCATGCTGGCTGACCTGCTGTACCGGTTGGGCGCCACCGGCGCGCTCGACCGGGACGAGTGGGCGGAACTGGCCGCGTACCCGGTGGACGACGTGG
>DASZXM010000234.1:0-15666 GCA_035546415.1 Pseudonocardiaceae bacterium | reverse complement strand
GTGATCCTGGCGGTGTCGGACCTGACGCCGAAACAGAGCGACCGGATCGCGTCGCTGGGCCTGCCGGTGGTGGCGATCGACCCGACGGGCCGGACGGCGACGAACGTGCCGTCGGTGGGAGCCACCAACTGGACGGGCGCGCTGACGGCGACCGAACACCTGATCGGGCTGGGCCACGAGCGGATCGCGTTCATCGGCGGCCCGTCACACCTACAGTGCAGCCACGCCAGGGGCGACGGCTTCCGGTCTGCGATGCGCGCGGCCGCCCTGCCGGAACTGGTGGAGGTCGGTGACTTCTCCCACGAAGCGGGCCAGCGGGCGATGGCCGCGCTGCTGGATCTGGCCCGGCCACCGACAGCGGTGTTCGCCGGCAACGATCAACAGGCACTCGGCGCGTGCCAGGCGATCCGCGAACGCGGCCTGCGCATCCCGGAGGACGTGAGCGTCATCGGGTTCGACGACCTGCCGATCGCCCGCTGGACCAACCCGCCGCTGACGACGATCCGCCAGCCGATCGCGGAAATGGCGGCCCAGGCCACGCGCATGCTGCTGCGCTACCTGGACACCGGCACGTTCGACACCCAGCGCATCGAGCTGTCCACGGAACTGGTGGTCCGTGCCAGCACGGCACCGCCCGGCGGTCGGTGACTCCGGCCCGGCGGTGTCATACCGGAAGTGGTGTCGCGTGGAAGACTCCGTCCGGGTCGTACGTGTTCTTGGCCGCCAGCAGGCGTTCCCGGTTCGGCCCGTAGGCGTGCGCGATCTGGTCCGACTCGTCGGCGGCCAGCAGGTTGGTGTAGCCACCCGGCAGTGACTCACCCGCCAGGGCGTCGGACAGGTCGCGCGCCCACCGCCGATGGCTCGCCTCCGCGGAGTCACCCGGCTCCCAGATCGCGACGTTCTCCACGACGAGGTGCGGTGTGCGGGCGGCGAAAGCCGTGTCACCGACCGGGATGCGGGCCGCCGCGCCGTGCAGGCAGTGCAGCGAGACGGCGGACAACCGCGATGTCCGGCGGTCGCCGCCCGCGACGAGGGCATCCACCACCCCGCGCGTGAGTCCGGGCACCGTCCGCGGGCGGATCTCGGTCCGCCTGCCGAAGGGGAACATGGTGTCCGCCCGATCGAGCGTCGCGGACAGCGACACCGGGCCGACCGCCGACACGAACGGATCGCCGAGGTCCGCCAGGCGATCCAGGGCGCGTGCGCCATCGGCGGCGTCCCCGCACCAGGTCGGACCGACGAACACCACCGGTTTCCCGTCCGGCCCGGTGACGATCCCGCACTGCACGGTCAGCTCGTCCGGCCCGTGCCGGAGGATCTCGTCCAGCGAGTCGAGGACGGCCGCGGCGCGGTCCCACGGGAACAGGATCCGGCCGCCCAGGACGGCGGGCGCGGCGTGCAGCGCGACCCGCATCCCCGTCACCACACCGAAGTTGGCGCCTCCCCCGCGCAACGCCCAGAACAACTCGGGTTCCCGCTGGGCGTCCGCCGTGACCAGCGATCCGTCGGCGAGGACCACATCGACCGCGAGCACGTTGTCGGCCGCGAGCCCGAACCGACCGCTGAGCGGGCCATAGCCGCCGCCCAGGCTCAGCCCCACCATCCCGACGGCGCCCACGGTTCCGGTCACCGCGACCATGCCGTGCGGCTCGGTGGCCCGGACGAGGTCACCCGATGTCGCACCGCCCCGCACGTGGGCCACGCCCGCGGCCCGGTCCACCGCCACTCCCCGCATGGCGGACAGGTCCAGCGTCAACCCGCCGTCGGACAAGGCCGAGCCGGTCCAACCGTGCCCCCCGCCCCGCACCGACAGCGGCACCCCGAGTTCCCGGGCGGCGCGGACGCCCGCCTGCGCGTCGGCCGCGTCCGCACACCTCAGGATCACGGCGGGCCGGTGCGACACGGCCCCGTTCCACACGGCACAGCACGCGTCGAACGCGGGACCGGACGTGACCACGCGCTCCGGTGACGTCCGCGCGCGCAGGACCTCGGCCAACTGTGCCAGCACAGCACCATCCCCAGTTCATTGCCGCGAAGCACTCCTACGGTGATCACCGTATCACTACGTTCGCCGGAGTGACACTCCGGCGAACGTAGTGATGGTGCGAACTCGTCACGCCGCGGATAGGATGCGGTGATCATGTCGACGCCACCCAAGAGCCGACGGGCCGAGTACGCCGAGGCCACCCGGTCCGGCATCGTCGATGCCGCCCGCCGACTGTTCGCCGAGCAGGGCTACTTCGCCACCACGGTCAACGAGATCGCCGAGGCCGCCCGGGTCGCACCGACCACGGTGTACGCCGTGACGGGCGGCAAGCAGGGACTGATCCGCACGCTGGTGGACGTGTGGAGCGACGCACCGATCGTCGCCGAAACGGCCGCCCGGCAGGCCTCGACCACCGACCCCGACGAAATCCTGCGGCAGTCCGCCGCGTCGGTGCGGTCGATGCGCGAGAGCTACGGCGACATCATCCGCGTGGTGCTCGCGACGGCACCGCAGGACACGACCGTGGCGGAGGGCCTGCGCGTGGCGACCCAGCGGTACCGCGCGGCGATCACCCGGCTGGCCACCCGGCTGAGCGAGGTGGGCGGCCTGCACCCGGACATGACGGTGCCGGACGCGGCGGACACGCTGTGGTTCTACTTCGGCTACGCCGGCTACTCCACCCTCGTCGACGACAACGGCTGGTCCTACGACCGCGCCGAACGATGGCTGGTGGAACAGGCACGGACAGCACTGCGCAACGGCGGCTGACCGCCGCTCACGCGAAGATCGCGGCCGCCTCGGCGATGACGTCCGCCCCCGGTTCCACATCCATCGCCTCGCGAACCGCCTGCCACTGCGCATCGCTGCTCGGTGACACGATCGACGCCGTCACACCCGGCTGCCCGCGCAACCACGCCAACGCCAGCCCCGCCACGCTGATCCCGTTGGCTCGTGCGACATCCCGCAGCCGCGCGACCCGGGCCAGGTTCTCCGGCGTGTGCATGCCGGCGTAGTAGCGGTCGCCGGCCAGCGCGATCCGGCTGTCCGGCGCCGGTGGCGCGCCGTCGAGGTACCGCTCCGAGAGCACCCCGCCGGCCAGCGGCGAGAAGGCCATGTAGCCCAACGACTCGGCGCGCACCAGCGGCAGCAGGTCCCGTTCGTCGGTGCGGACGAGCAGACTCATGTTGTTCTGCAGCCACTCGGGGCGGGGCAGGCCGGTGTCCGCCGCGGCCGTCAGCCACGATTCCAGCAGCCGCACGTCCACGTTGCTGACGCCGTACGCGCGGATCAGGCCCGCCTCCTGAGCGGCCGCGAACGCCGTGAGGGTCTCCTCGATCGGGGTGTCCGGGTCGGGCGCGTGCGACAGGTACAGGTCGACCCTGCCGAGGCGTTCGATGCTCTGCGCGAGCTGCCGCTCGACGTGCGGGCCCGACAGGTCGGTGCCCGGCCCGTCGGCACGCCGCACACCCCCGACCTTCGTCTGCACGAGCACGTCGTCGGGCCGCTGTTCGGCGACCCAGCGGCCGACCGTGCGCTCGCTCTCGCCGCCGCCGTACGAGTCGGCCGTGTCCACGACCCGGATGCCCATCGAGTACGCCTCGGTGAGCCGGTCCAGCCCCTGGTCGGTCGTCAGGCCCAGGCCGCGCGTCTCGACGGCGCCGCCAAGTCCCCCGATCGCGCCTGCGCCGAAGATGAACTCGGTGATCCCGATGCCGGTCCGGCCGAGCGTGTGAGTGTCCATGCCCCCGCTCTCGTGCGGTCAGAGGGTGATCGACCTGCCGAGCGGGACCCTACTCCGCAACGGGCGAACGGGAACACAGCGCCACTTCGCGTGACGCCGTGCCCCGTGATCGTCGGTGTCACGTCCGCCCACCGAACGTGCGCCCACGATCCGTCAACCGCACGCCGTGCCGTTCACGCTGAAGGCGCTCGGTGACGTGTCGTTGCTCGTCCACGTGCCCTGGAAGCCGAGTGACGCGCTGCCGCCCGGGCCGATCGTGGCGTTGTAGTTCGCGTTGACCGCCGTGACCGCCGCCCCGCTCTGCGTCACCGTCGCGTTCCACGCGTTCGTGATCTTCTGGTCGCCGGGGAAGGTGAACGTCAGCCGCCAGCCGCTCATCGCCGCCGTCCCGGTGTTGTCGATCGTCACGTTCGCCACGAACCCGCCTGCCCACTCGCTCGCCTTCGTGTAGGCCACGTGGCAGGTGCCACCACCACCGCCGCCGGAACCGGTGATCGTCCACGTGAACGTCGCCGTCCCGGTCGCTCCGGTGCCGTCCTTCACCGACACCGCGACGCTGTAGGACCCCGCCGTCGTCGGCGTGCCCGAGATCAATCCGGTCGACGCGTTCACCGCCATGCCCGGCGGCAGGCCGGACGCCGAGTACGTCAGCGTCTGCCCGGAGGCCGAGTCGGACGCCTGCAACTGGACGCTCGCCGCCGTGCCGACCGTCCCGGTCTGCGTCCCCGGGTTGGTCACCGTGACGGTGTTGCCCGTGCCGCCCGAACCACCGCCCAACGCCGTCACGACGGCGTTGTACGCCGGCTTCGGCTGGTAGTTCTGGTCGTACATCGTCGCGGCGCCGTAGCCGGAGAACGTGCCCGGAATCCACGAGTCCGCGTCACCGACGCCCCACTGGCTCACGCCGACGCACCGGGACACCGCGAGACAGTCGTTGACCACGGCCGCGTAGTCCGACGCCTGCTGGTTGAGGTTGGCCTGGGACGCCGGCAACTGGATCCGGTCGTCCAGTTCGGTCACCGCCACGTCCACGCCCAGCGCGGCGAACCGGGCCATGTTGGCCTGCATCGTGGACGGCACCTGGCCGAGGATGAAGTGGCTCTCGAAGCCCACACCGTCGATCGGCACGCCCTGTGCCTTCAACGACTGCACGAGGTTGTACATGGCGTTGGACTTCGCGCCGGTGCCCTCGATGTTGTAGTCGTTCAGGTACAGCTTGGCGTTCGGGTCGGCGGCGTGCGCCGTGGTCAGCGCGTCGGCGATGTAGCTCGAACCGCCGAACGCGTTGTAGAACACGTCCTGGCGGAGCGAACCGTCCTCGTTGAACGGCTCGTTGACCACGTCCCAGGAGTACACCTTGCCCTTGTAGTGGTTCACCTCCGTGGTGATGTGCGTTTCCATCGCCGCCTTCACCTGGTTCAGCGGCAGGCTGCTCACCCAGGACGGCAACTGGCTGTGCCACACCAGGTTGTGGCCGCGCACCCGCTGGTCGTGCGACTGCGCGAACGACACGATCTGGTCGCCGGGACCGAAGTTGAACGTCCCGTTGGACGGCTCTGTCGTGTCCCACTTCATCTCGTTGCCGGGGGTCACCATGTCGAACTGGGTGCCGGCGATGTTGGTGAGCGTCGAGTTGCTCAGGTTGCCCTGTGTCAGGGCCGTGCCGAAGTAGATGTTCTTCGCTTCGGCGAGCGATCGTAACGTCGTGGCGGCCGAGGCGGACGCCGGTGCGATGACACCGCACGCGGAGAACGCCAGGACGCCCGCTAACACCTTCAGTGCGGTCTTCATGCGGCGACTATGCGACCCGCGCCGCCAGGCCGCAACGACACCCGGTGAGCGCACCTCGCTGAGCGGCCATAATCCTTGTCCCACAACAGAAACTTTCATCCCTTCACGGCACCGCTGAGACCGCCGACGATGCGGCGTTCGGCCAGCACGAAGAACGCCAGCGCGGGCACCATGGACAGTGCCGTGAACGCGAGCACCCGCGCGGTGTCCTGGGAGTACTGCGTCTGGAACGTGGCGACACCCAGCGGCAGCGTGAAGTTGGACTCGTTGTTGAAGACCAGCAGGGGCAACAGATAGTTGTTCCAGCTCGTCACGAACGCCAGCACCGACACGGTCGTCAGCGCCGGCAGCGACAGCGGCAGCAGGATGCGCCAGAAGAAGCCCAGGCGCGTGGTGCCGTCCAGCACGGCCGCGTCCTCGATCTCGTCCGGAATGGCCTGCATGAACGGACGCAGGATGATGATGGTGATCGGCAGCGAGAACGCCGCCTCCGGAATCGCGACGCCGAACGGGTTCTCCAACATGTTCAGGTCGCGCAGCAACAGGTAGAGCGGCAGCGACGCCGCCGTGATCGGGAACAGCAGCCCGAGGACGAACAGCATGAAGAACCCTTCACGCCCCCGGAAGTGGTAGCGCGACAGGGCGAACCCCGCCATCGAGCCGAGCGTGACGGCCAGCGCGGTCGCCACGACGGCGATCAGGACGCTGTTGCGAAGGAACTCCCAGAACTCCGGCGCCGTCAGGATGTCCTTGTAGTTCTGCCACACCCACGGATGCGGCAGACCGGCGGGCGCCGAGTTGATCTGGGCGTTGGACCGGAACCCGCCGATGACCACGAACAGCAGCGGCACGACGGTGATTCCCACGACGAAGATGCCGGCCAGGTAAGCGAACAGCTTGCCGATCGGTCCGGTGCGCATCGGCGCTCACCCCACCTGCTGGGTCAGTGCGCCGTCGGTGTCGCGGCGCAGGGCGAAACGTTGGTACAGGAAGGCGAACACGAAGCAGACGATGAACAGGAGCACGGCCGCGGCGCTGCCGTAGCCGAACTCGTAGCGCTTGAAGCCGTGGTCGATCAGGTAGGTCGCCATGGTCGCCGACGAGTTCGCCGGACCGCCGAGCGTCATGATCCACACAATGTCGAACAGCTGCAGGGAGCCGATGACACTCAGGAAGATCAGGATGCGGATCGTCGGGCCGAGCAGCGGCAGCGTGACGTACCGGGTCGCCTGCCACGACGACGCGCCGTCCAGTGCGGCCGCCTCCCGCAGTTCCGCCGGGATGCCCTGCAGGCCGGCGACCAGCAGGATGATGCCGAAACCGATGTACTTCCACGTGATGACGACGAACAGCGTGTAGAGCACGATGTGGGTGTTGGCCAGCCACAGGTGGACCAGCCCGCCCAGGCCCAGCGTGCGCAGCACCTGGTCGACGAACCCGCCCGGCTGCAACATGAGCAGCCAGATCACGGCCGTGATCGCCTCGGACAGCACGTACGGCGCGAACACCACCAGCCGCAGGAACCGCTGACCCCGCAGGTTCTTGTTCAGCAGCAGCGCCAGTCCGATGGACAGCGGGATCTGGATCACGATCGACAGCACGACGATGATCAGGTTGTGCAGGATCGCCTGCCGGAACACCGGGCCGGTGATCGCCAGCTGGTAGTTCTGGATGCCGACGAAGTCGCTCAGCGGCCCGAAGCCGCTCCAGTTGTAGAGACTGTAGTAGGCCGCGATGCCGATCGGCACCAGCACGAACCCGATGAACAGCACCAGCGGCGGGGTCAGCAGGAGGATCAGTTCCAGCCGGCTGCGCGCCGACTTCGAGCGGCGCCGGGCCGGTCGCACCGGCGTGCGATCGGCCCGGCCCTCGGCACCCGGTGGGGGAACGGGGTGTTCCCCCACCGGGCCCAGGACTGTCCCGGCATCACGGCTGGCCACTACCTGTCTCCCGCCATCGCATTCTCGACGGTCGTCACGATGGACTGCGGTGAGCCCTGGCCGGCGAAGTAGTTCGCGACCGCGTCGTCGAGGGCCTGGCCGACGTCGGTCGGGAACGCGATGTCGAAGTACAGCTGGATGTACGGCGTGGCACGGTTGTACTGCTGCGCGGCTTGCAGGCTCGGGTCGGTGATCGCCGAGGCCGCGGCCGGGTTGACCGGCAGGCCGATGCCGTCCGCCGCGAGCTTCTTCTGCACGTCGACGCTGTCGATGTACTTCAGGAAGTCCGCGCACGCAGGCGGGGCGGACGTGGTGCAGGAGAAGCCGTCACCACCACCGAGTGCGACACGCGGATCGCCCTTGCCGCCGTTGACCGACGGGAACGGGAACCAGCCCATCTTCGAGGTGAGCTTCTTGTCGTTGGTCAACGTCGCCATCGTGCCGGGTTCCCAGTCGCCCTGTAGTTCCATGGCGGCCTTGCCGTTGGCCAGCAGGCCGGCCGAACTGCCGGCGCCCTGCTGGGCGGGCGTGCCGAGGAAGCCGCTCTGGAACGGGTTGGTCGCGAGGAACGCCTTGACGTCCTGGCCGGCCTTGAGCCAGCAGGGATCGCTGAGGTCCAGCGACTTGGCTGCCTGCTTCATGGTGTCCACGGTGCATTCGCGGACGGCGAAGTAGTCCCAGTAGAACGCGTCCGGCCACCGGTCCTTGCCGCCGAGCGCGATCGGCGCGATGTTGGCGGCCTTGAGCTTGCCGATGTCGGTCTCCAGGTCGGCCAGGGTGGTCGGCGGCGACGTGATGCCCGCGCGGGCGAACAGGTCCTTGCGGTACCAGAAGCCGACGACGTGCAGGTCGTACGGCACGCCGTACTGTCGGCCGTTGACCTGCCAGCCCTGGACGGCGGGGCCGAACTGGTTGAGCCAGCCCGACACGGAGTCGGTCAGGTCGGCGAGCTTGCCCGACTTGAGCTGGGTGGCCTCCTGGCCGCCGCCCCACTGCTGGTAGACGTCCGGCGGCGAGCTGGACTGCAGGGCGAGCGGGATCTTGGTGGTGAACTGCTCGTTCTGGATCGGATTGACGACGATCTTCACGTTCTGGTGGGCGGCGTGGTAGGCGGCGGCCGTCTGTTGCCAGAGGGTCTTCAACGGGTCCAGCGTCCCGTTGTGCCACCAGGTCAGAGTCTGGGGACCACTGGTGTTTGTCGGTGTTCCACCGCCGCCCCCGCCACAGGCGGCGGCCACTAATGCCACCAACGCTGCGATGACGACGAAACGGGCTTTACGGATGTCGCGCATGTAGGTCCACTCCTGACGACGTCGGCGCGAGCTGGACCGGGCCGTGGCGAGCCCAGGTTGGCAGTTGAGTCTGCGCTCACACCGGAGGCGTGTCAATCGTTGTCGATAACGTTTTACACAGCTATCCTGAGCCCGTGCAGCCCAGCTCCCGGGTCACCATCCGCGACGTCGCCGCCAGGGCGGGCGTCTCGGTGGCGACCGTGTCGAAGGTGATCAACCAGCGGTACGGCGTGTCCGCGGAGACGTTCGCGCGCGTGCAGGCGGTGATCGAGGAGCTCGGCTACGAGGCGAGCCTGGTCGCACAGAGCCTGCGCAACCACAAGACCAACGTCATCGGCATCCTGGTGTCGGACCTGGAACCGTTCAGCACGGAACTGCTCAAGGGCGCGGCGGACGCGATCCGGGGCTCCGGGTTCGAGCTGGTCGTGTACTCGGCGGGCGGTCGCGTCGGCGACCACGTCGGCTGGGAACGCCGCTACCTGTCCCGGCTGTCCGGCACGCTCGTGGACGGTGCGATCCTGGTGACGCCGACGGTCGTCGACGTGCGCTACGGCGCCCCGATCGTCGCCGTCGACCCGCACACCGGCCCGTCCGACCTGCCGACCATCGACTCGGACAACCTGCGCGGCGCGCAACTGGCCGCCGAACACCTGATCTCGTTGGGACACCGCAGGATCGGCATGCTCACCGGCCGGTCGGACCTACAGTCGGCCCGGCTGCGCGAGGAGGGCTTCCGGCAGGCGCTGGCCGCGGCGGGGATCGCCGTCGACGACGATCTGATGCAGCCCGGCGACTACGACCCGGAAGTGTCGGCGGCGTCGGCACTGCGGCTGCTCAAGTCGGAGCACCCGCCCACGGCGGTCTTCGCCGCCAACGACATCTCGGCGATCGCCACGGTCACGGCGGCGGCGTCGCTGGGCATCCGGGTGCCCGACGACCTGTCCGTCGTCGGTTTCGACAACGTCCCCGAGTCGGCGTTGAACTCTCCCCCGCTGACCACCGTCCACCAGCCGATCCGGGAGATGGGCCAGTGCGCGATCGAGATGCTGATCCGGCTCATCCGCGGTGAGACGTCCGATCCCGTTCACCTCACGCTCGCGACGAGTCTCGTCGTGCGGCAGTCCACCACGGCGCTGCGGTCCACGACAGCGCCGTAGCCCGCCGAACAACCTGGAGCCACGTGACCCTCGAGAGCGGCGTCGCCGTCGACACCTGGCGTGACCCGGCCGTGCCACCGGCACAGCGGGTCCGGGATCTGATGAGCCGGATGACGGTCCGGGAGAAAGTCGCGCAGCTGTCCGGAATCTGGGTCGGCATCGACTCCGCGGGCGAGGTCGCGCCCCACCAGCACGAGAACGCGCTGCGGACCGAGACGTTCGACGAGCTGATCCGGGACGGCGTCGGCCAGCTGACCCGCCCGTTCGGCACGGCACCCGTCGATCCGGTGCTGGGCGCGGAAAGCCTGGCCCGCAGCCAACGGCAGATCATGGCCGCCAACCGGTTCGGCATCCCGGCGCTGGTGCACGAGGAGTGCCTGACCGGCCTGGCCGCGTGGCAGGCGACCGTCTACCCGTCGCCGCTGTGCTGGGGTGCGAGCTTCGACCCGGACCTGGTGGCGGCGATGGGTGCGCGGATCGGCGAGCTGATGGCCCGGCTGGGTGTCCACCAGGGACTGGCGCCGGTGCTGGACGTGACACGGGACCTGCGGTGGGGCCGGACCGAGGAGACGATCGGCGAGGACCCGTACCTGGTCGGGATGATCGGCAGCGCGTACGTGCGCGGCCTGGAGTCGGCCGGGATCGTGGCCACGCTGAAGCACTTCGTGGGGTACTCGTCGTCGCGCGCCGGGCGCAACCTGGCACCCGTGTCGATCGGGCCCCGGGAGACGGCCGATGTGCTGCTGCCGCCGTTCGAGATGGCGCTGCGGGCAGGCGCGCGGTCGGTGATGAACTCGTACACGGACAACGACGGCGTGCCGGTCGCGGCCGACGCGGGCGTGCTGACGGACCTGTTGCGCGGCGTCTACGGGTTCACCGGGACCGTCGTGTCGGACTACTTCGCGGTGGGTTTCCTGGAGACCCTGCACCACGTCGCCGGGTCACCCGACGCGGCGGCACGGCTGGCGCTGGCAGCCGGGATCGACGTGGAACTGCCCATGGTGAAGCTGTACCAGGAGTCCGCGTTCGTCGACGACGTCGCCCTGGTCGACCGGGCCGTGGAGCGGGTGCTGCTGCAGAAGTGCGAACTCGGCCTGCTGGACGCCGGCTGGGGGCCCGCCGCGCCGGACGCGGTGGAGATGGACGGCACCGAGGCGCGCAACGTGGCCGGAGAGCTGGCGCGGCGGTCGGTGGTGCTGCTGCGCAACGACGGCGTGCTGCCGCTGGCGTCGGGCAGGCGGGTGGCCGTCGTCGGGCCCCGCGCCGACGAGACCAGCGCGATGATGGGGTGCTACTCGTTCCCGCTGCACGTCGGCGTGCACCACCCGGACGTGCCGACGGGCCTGGACGTGCCCACCGTGCTGGACGCCCTGCGCGCCGACTACGACGTGACGTACGCGCAGGGCTGCCCGGTGCTCGGCGGGGACGACGACGGGATCGCCGCGGCCGCCGAGGTCGCCGCCGACGCGGACGTGTGCGTCCTGGTGCTCGGGGACATGGCCGGCCTGTTCGGCGGTGGGACGTCCGGCGAGGGCTGCGACGTCCCGGACCTGCGATTGCCGGGCCGTCAGGAGGAACTGCTGGAGGCGGTCCTGTCGACCGGGACGCCGACGGTGCTGGTGCTGCTGGTGGGCCGGCCGTACGAGCTGGCCCGCCAGGTGGATCGGCTGGCCGCCGTGGTGTGCGGGTTCTTCCCCGGCGAGGAGGGAGCCGCGGCCGTCGCCGACGTCCTGGCCGGCCGGGTCGACCCCGCGGGCCGGCTGCCGGTGAGCTTCCCGGTGAACGGCAGCCAACCGGCCACGTACCTGGCGGCCGAGCTGGGACAGCGGAGCTCGACCAGCGTCGTCGACCCGACACCGCTGTTCGCGTTCGGCCACGGCTTGTCGTACGCGCCGCTGACGTGGGTCGGCGTGCGGCGGCGGTCCGCGGCGGACTGGCCGACCGACGGGTCCTGCCAGGTCGCCGTGACGTTGCGCAACGACGGTGCGACGGCCGGCAGCGAGGTGGTGCAGGTGTACCTGCACGACCCGGTGGCCGAGGTGGCGCGGCCGGTCCGGTCGCTGATCGCGGCGGTGCGCGTGGACCTGGAACCCGGGCAGGAACGGACGGCCGTGCTCGACCTGCACGCGGACCTGACGTCGTACACCGGCCGGTCCGGCCGGATCGTCGATGTCGGGGACGTCGAACTGCACATCGGTGCGTCCAGTGTGGACATCCGGGAGACCGTCTCGGCGCGGCTGGTCGGCGAGCGGCGCGAGGTCGGCTTCGGGCGGGTGTACGAACCCCGGGTGACGTTCGAGCCGTAACGGCCCATGATGTGATCAGCCGGCCGGGTCACCCGGTGGGTCGTTGCTTGACCTTCACCCTGGGGGCGGCCGCACAGTCGTGGTGACCGAACGAGGAGGCCACCGTGGACCTGATCACCATCGGCGCCTTCGCCCGCCTGACCCGCCTGTCCCCCAAGGCGCTGCGACTCTACGACCAGCTCGGGCTGTTGCCGCCCGCGCACGTCGACGGCGCCAGCGGGTACCGCTGGTACTCGCCGGAACAGGTGGACATCGCCCGGCGGGTGGCGCTGCTGCGGCAACTGGACATGCCGTTGGCCCGCATCCAGCGGGTGATCGCGCTGTCCGGTGACGACGCGGCCGCCGAGCTGACCGCGTACTGGCGGGAGCAGGAGCGGCGGATGGCGACCCAGCGGGATCTGGTCGGTCTGCTCGTCGACCAACTGACCGGAAAGAGGTCCGTCATGTACGACGTGCTGGTTCGCGACGTCCCCGCCCGTACCCTGCTCAGCATCCGCGAGCACCTGACCGTCGACCAGGTGGGTGAGTTCGCCGGGCCGTTGTTCGGGCTGTTCGGCGGGCCGTCCGTGCCCCGGCCGACCGGGATGACCGGACAGCCGTTCCTGCGCTACCACGGGGAGGTCACGCAGGACAGTGACGGGCCGGTGGAGTTCTGCTGCCCGGTCGTGGAGTCCGAGGCGAGCGCGGTCACCGCACGCCACCCCGACATGGCCACGCTCCACGAACCGGCGTCCCGGGAGGCGTTCGTCAGCGTGCCCAAGTCGGACATGACGACGCCGGTGGCGTTCGAGTCGCTGCGGCAGTGGCTGGCCGACAACGACGAGGAGCTCGGCGGGGAGCCGAGGCAGATCTTCCTCGCCGACCCGGCCGTCGTGGCCGACGCGGACACCGTGTTCCAACTGGCCGTGCCACTGCGGTGACCGCCGTGCCGGCATCGCGCGTCGGCGTTCGCCGACCGTGCGCTGCCGCGTCGTGCTCGGCGAACGCTACGGTCGCGCGTCAGTCGTAGAACCGGAAGATCGGCTGTGCCACGCAGGCCGGTTTGTCGCCGCCGTCGATCTCGACGACGACGTCGACGGTGCACTGCACCCCGCCCTGGACCGGTGTCACCTCGCGCAGCGTCGCGCGGGCGCGGATCTTCGCGCCGACCGGCACCGGGGCGGGGAACCGGACCGTGCCCAGGCCGTAGTTGACCTTCGTGCGGGCCGACCGGACGTCCAGGATCTCCGTCCACATCGGAATGATCAGGGACAGCGTCAGGTAGCCGTGCGCGACCGTGGTGCCGAACGGGCCCGCCGCGGCCCGTTCCGGGTCGGTGTGGATCCACTGGTGGTCGTCGGTGGCGTCGGCGAACAGGTCGATCCGGCGCTGGTCGATCTCCACCCACGAACTCGCGCTGAGATCCTTGCCCACCAACGAGGTCAGCTCGTCCAGGGTCTCCACGACAGTGGTCACGAACGCTCCTTCGCGCGTAGTTCCTGCTTGCGGACCTTGCCGGTGGCCGTCCGGGGCAGGTCGTCGACGAACTCGACGTACTTCGGGATCTTGTAGCCCGCGACCTGGTCGACCAGCGCCTTGCGCAGGGACTCGGACGTCCATCCCGGGTCGGACACGATGACGAACGCCTTGCCGACCTCGCCCCACCGCTCGTCGGGCACCCCGATCAGCGCGCTGTCCACGACGCCGGGCAGCGCGTTCATCGCGGCCTCGACCTCCGACGGATAGATGTTCTCGCCGCCGGAGATGATCATGTCCTTGACCCGGTCGACGACGTACGCCCAGCCGTCGTCGTCGACCCGGACCACGTCACCGGACCGGTACCAGCCGTCGGTGAACGCGTTCGCCGTGTCGTCCGGCCGCTGCCAGTAGCCCCGGAACACGTTCAGCCCGCGCACCAGCAGTTCGCCGTCATCGGAACGGACGTCGGTGAAGAAGTGCGGCACGCCGATCGACACCGGCTTGTCCGCCGCTCCCTCGCGCGGGGCCAGGTAGACGCCGGGGCTGGCCTCGGTCATGCCGTAGCCCTGCAGGATGTCCACTCCCCTGCGCTGCCACGCGACGGCCACCCGCTCGGCGACCATCGACCCGCCGTAGATCGCGAACCGCAGCGAACTGAGGTCCGTGGACTCGAAGTCCGGGTGGTCGCACAGCATCTGCAACATCGTCGGCACCGCTGAGAACGACGCCAGCCGCAGCCGCTGGATCAGGTCCAGCACCACGCCCGCGTCGAACTTCGGGATCACCACGACCGTCCCGCCCTTGAACAGCGTGGGCAGGCTGACCTGGCCCAGGCCGGTGGCGTGGAACAGCGGGCACATGCACAGCGCCGTGTCGGTGGACAGGACGTCCGCGTGCGCCAACTGGTTCATCGTGTTGAAGGTCAGGTTGGCGTGCGTCAGGACGGCCCCTTTCGGCCGGCCGGTGGTGCCGCTGGTGTAGAGGACGACGGCGTCGTCGGACAGCGCCACGTCGGTCTCCGGCACGGGCAGGCCGGCGCCGCTGGCCAGCACGTCCTCGTAGTCGTCGCCCGGCCCGGTGCGGTCGAAGAAGACCGTCGGCCGCGCGTCGGAGACGAGGTAGGCGATCTCCGGCGGTGCCAAACGCGTGTTGAACGGCGCGAAGATCGCGCCGAGCAGCGTGGTCGCGAAGAACACCTCGAACGTGGCGATGTCGTTGAGCCCCAGGTACGCGACCCGGTCGCCCTTGCGCACGCCGCGGGCCGCCAGCGCGGCGGCCAGTTGGTCGACGCGCGCCGCCAGTTCCGCGTACGTCAGCGCACGGTCGTCCTGGCGCAACGCGATACCGGTGGGATTGATCCTGGCCCGTCTGCGCGGCCAGCTGCCCAGCCCGTAGTTCGCCATCGTGTCACTCCAACCCCAGCAGCCGCGCCGCGTTGTCCTTCAGGACGAGCGGGCGGACCTCCGGTTTGACGTCCAGCGCCGCGAAGTCGGCGAGCCACCGGTCCGGTGTGATCACCGGGAAGTCCGAGCCGAACAGCACCTTGTGCCGCAGCAGGCCGTTGACGGCGCGCACCAGCTGCGGCGGGAAGTACTTCGGCGACCAGCCGGACAGGTCGATGAACACGTTCGCCTTGTGCGTGGCCATCGAGATCGCGCTGTCCTGCCACGGCACCGACGGGTGCGCCAGGATGATCGTCAGCGACGGGAAGTCGGCGGCCACGTCGTCCAACAGCATCGGGTCGGAGTAGCGCAGCTTGATGCCCCGGCCGCCGGGCAGCCCGGCGCCGATGCCGGTCTGGCCGGTGTGCACGACGACCGGCAGGCCGAGTTCGGCCGCCGTCTCGTACAGCGGGTAGTACGTCCGGTCGTTGGGCAGGAACGCCTGTAGCGACGGGTGCAGCTTCAGTCCGCGCGCACCGGCTGCCTCCAGGTCGCGCAGCAGTGCGACCGCGTCGGCGCCTTCGTGCGGGTCGACCGACGCGAAGGGCACCA
>DASZXM010000233.1:0-4911 GCA_035546415.1 Pseudonocardiaceae bacterium | reverse complement strand
TGACCGGCCAGCTTCGCCAGGCCCTCGCGGCGGTCCGCGATCGCCCGCACGGCTGCCATGTGGGCGCGTTCGGCGGCGGCGACGGCCTGTTCCAGCGTCGACCGGCGTTCACTGGCCTCGGCCAGGATGTAGCGGGCCTCGTCGACCTCGGCCAGCAGTTCGGCCTCGCGGATCGCGGCCTGCTCGGCCTCGGCCTCCAGGACCTCCGGGTCCCGGCCGCCCTGCGGCGCGCTGACCTCCGTGGACAGGTGCCGGGCGCGCTCCACGGCCAGCCGCACGGTGCCGCGCAGGCGCTCCTCCAGCGCGGACAGCCGATACCAGGTGTCCGCGGCGGCGGCCAGTTTCGGCTCGTCGGCGGCGAGCAGCTCCTCCAGCTCGTTCTGCTCGGCCTGACCCAGTTGCAGCGCCTGCTCGACCTCGGCGCGCCGAGCCCGCGCGGCCGACTCGTCGGCCTCGTCGCGGGCCAGTTCGGTGCGCTGGCTGACCAGGTCGAACGCGTACAGCCGCAGGCGCGCGTCGCGCAGTTCGGCCTGCACGGCCTGGGCCTTGCGGGCGATCTCGGCCTGCTTGCCCAGCGGCTTGAGCTGGCGGCGCAACTCGCCGGTGAGGTCGGTCAACCGGGTCAGGTTGGCCTGCATGGCGTCCAGCTTCCGCAGCGCCTTCTCCTTGCGCTTGCGGTGCTTCAGGACGCCTGCGGCCTCCTCGATGAACGCGCGGCGGCCCTCCGGCTTCGACTCCAGAATCGCGCCCAGCTGGCCCTGACCGACGATGACGTGCATCTCGCGGCCGATGCCGGAGTCGGACAGCAGTTCCTGGACGTCCATCAGCCGGCACTGCGAGCCGTTGATCTCGTACTCGCTGGCGCCGTCGCGGAACATCCGGCGCGTGATGGAGACCTCGGTGTAGTCGATGGGCAGTGCGCCGTCGCTGTTGTCGATGGTCAGCGTCACCTCGGCGCGGCCCAGGGGTGCGCGGCCGGACGTGCCGGCGAAGATGACGTCCTCCATCTTGCCGCCGCGCAACGCCTTCGCGCCCTGCTCGCCCATGACCCAGGACAGCGCGTCGAGCACGTTGGACTTGCCGGACCCGTTCGGGCCGACGACGCAGGTGATGCCTGGCTCGAAGCGCAGCGTGGTGGCCGAGGCAAAGGACTTGAAGCCCTTCAGCGTCAGGCTCTTCAGGTGCATGCGCGTGTGACCTCTCCCAGGAATCCGTCCGATCGAGGGTACCGGTCCGACCTGGTCAACAGTGGGAGGTGGCGCCCTTCGTCACGGGTACCCCTGCCCGCAAGGCCCCTATCAGCGCTCGACGAAGCCCCGCAGCCCGCCGCGTGCGGCATCCCAGCGTTCGACGACGGTGTCCACGGCGCCGGGCGTGTCCTCCGCGTCACGCAGCAGTGCGAGCAGGCGTTCACAGGCCGGTTTCGGGCCTTCCGCGATGACCTCGACCCGACCGTCCGCGAGGTTGCTCGCGGAGCCGGTCAAGCCCAGTGCCAGCGCCCGGCTCCGGGTCCACCACCGGAAACCGACACCCTGCACGCGGCCGTGCACCCACGCGGTCAGCCGGACGTCCTCTGTCACGCCGTCCATGGTGCCCGGTGTCGAATCATGACCCGTCCGAAGGACACCCGTGAGTGATACGGTGCCCGACCGTGACACGATCGCGACGTGGCCCATCGTCCGTTCGGGTGACGCTGGTCGCGATCCTGCTCGGCGCGGTCACCGCCGGTGGCTGGACCGTGACGACCGCGTTGGCTCCGCACGGTGGCGTCCTCGCCGACCCACCGGACTTCCGGCCGGCGCTGGCCGCCGAGACCACGGCCGACACACCCACCGGCAACCCGCTGACCAGCCACATCGCCGGCGGATCACACACCACGGCCGCGACCACCACGGCGCAGGCGCCGACCACCACGACCGTCGCACCGACGACCACCACGACGACGACCGCCCCGAAGCCGACGACGACCACGACGTCGACACCGCCGCCGAGCCAGTCGCAACAGGTGTTCGACCTGGTCAACCAGTACCGGGCACAGAACGGCTGCGCGGCGTTGGCCGACAACGCCGACCTGACGACGGCCGCCCAGGACCACAGCGACGACATGGCGCGCAACCACTACTTCTCGCACACCACGCCGCGCGGCGTCACGTTCGACGAGCGCGAGAAGGCCGCCGGCTACCCGACACCCGGCGGCGAGAACATCGCGATGGGCCAGACCAGCGCGCAGCAGGTGATGACCGACTGGATGAACTCCCCCGGCCACCGCGCGAACATCCTGAACTGCCAGTTCACGGCCATCGGGATCGGCCTGGACACGGACGGGTGGTACTGGACCCAGGACTTCGGTTACTGATCAACATCCGGTAGGGCAGACTGCATACCCGTCCGGGGAGGACAGTGACCGAGCAGAGTGTCACCAGGGAGTGAGCTGTGACTGAAGCGACCGGCCCGACGGAGATCGCGCCGCCGCCCGACCACGACGCCATGCAGTCCAGGGCGATGGTCATCCTGGCCGGCTCCGGAGTGGTCCTGGCGACCGTCCTGGCGACCCTGGCGACGGTGAGCTCGTCGAACGCGGCGCCGCCCGCGAGCGGCCCGGGCAACCCGATCCCACCCGCGATCTCGCAGACCGAGGGCAACCCGGTCGTCCTGATCCCCAGCGGCACGACCACGACGGCCGTGACCTCGTCCTCGACGACCACCACGACGACGATGACGACGACCACGACCGACACCAACCCGGTCCACCGGACGACGACCACGACGACGACACAGCCGCCGGTCCACCACACCACGACCCACCGGCCGCCGCCGAGCCACACGTCCACTCCGACGTCGACGACCACCACGACCACGACAACGACCACCACGACATCGCCACCGCCGCCATCGAGCTGACCGTCAGGCTTCGAGCAGGGCGGCGCTGTAGACGTCGACGACGATCCGGCCGATCAGGTCGCGGGAGTCGTGCTCGTCCAGGTCGACACGGTCCAGGTGACCGACGACGGACTCGCAGGCGTCGATCTCGTTCGACCGCTCGGTGAGCACACCGGCGGCATACTGCTCCCGGTAGACCGTGGGCGGATCGTCGTCGAACTCCAGCAGTGTGAACGCGCCGTACGCCCCGCGACCGTTGGGGACGACCCGGATGGACAGTTCCGATCGCACCGACATCCGCAGCAGGTGGTGCAGTTGATCGGACATCACCTCGGCATTCCCGACGGTGGTGCGCAGCGCCCATTCGTACAGGAACACCGTGACCTGCGGCAGTCGTAGAAGCGCGAGGGCCGCCCGACGTGCTGCGGTCTCGGTGTCGTCCAGGAGCGCTCGCGTGTAGTCGGGCGTCTGGAGCGCCCACGGCACCGTGAACGGCTGGAACTCGGTCAACCGGCGGGCGGTCGCGGCGTGCGCCAGGAACACGGGCCAGTACTCGGTGGCGGACAGTCGCAGTTCGTCGGAGCCGTCGTCCGGGTGGCACAGCCGCAGCGTGCGGTCACGTTCCTCACCGGTCACGCCGCATACGGCCAGGAACGCCGCGACGTCCACATCGGGGGTCGGCCGCCGGCCGGACAACGTGCGGGACACGGCGGTCGGCGTCCAGCCCAGCCGCTCGGCCAACTGGATACCGTTCAGCCCGGCACGTTCCTGCGCCCACCGCAGTCGCCGACCCAACTCGCGACCCCGCAGGGTCGACTCCGGTTTCGTCACAGCACCCTCCCATACTCCGATCGGCCCAGCCAAAGCTAACGTATTGCAATACGTATTGGCATACACCGCATGAGGGACCAGGATCGCTACTCTCCGCAATCGCCACTACCGTGTGTAGGCCAGACATGAACGGAGGCAGGAGTGGCTGGAGAGCGGAACAGCCCGTCCGCACTGCGCTGGCTGATCGGCGTGGAACTGGCGAACTACCGCAAGCGCGTCGGCCTGAACCAGGCCGAGGCGGCGGCACGGGCCGGCATCGGCGTGGGAACGCTCTCCCACCTGGAGACCGGTGAACGCCGCCAGCGACCGGACATCGTCGCCCAAGTACTGAGGGCCTACCGGGCACCCCAGCACGACATCAACCGCATGACATCACTCGCCGAGATCCCCGACGAGTCGACGTGGTGGGGCGCTTGGAGCGACGTGGTGCCGGACTGGTTCGCCACCTTCGTCGGCCTGGAGCGCCTGGCCAGCAAAGAGTTCGTCTTCGAGCCGATCGTCCTGCCCGGCCTGCTCCAGACTCAGGACTACGCGCGGGAACTGAGCCGCGCCGGACAACGAGTGCGGGCGGACCACAGCGAGCGCGTCGTCGAACTGCGGATGGAACGCGCCCAACGCCTGACCGCCGAATCGCCGCTGCACCTGCACGCGGCGATCAACGAACAGGCGCTCCGACTACGGGTGGGCAGCACGGAAACCCTTGCGAGCCAATACGAACACCTGCTGACGCTCGCGGATCGGCCGAACGTCACCATCCAGGTGGTCGTGCCCGAACGCGGTCCACACGGCGCACCGACCGGGCACTTCGTCATCCTGGACTTCGACAACGCCAGATCGATCGGCTATGCGGAAGTTCAGGACGGCGCGATGTACGTCCAGCACCCCGGTGAGGTGGATACTTATCGACAGAGCAGGTTGAGTGTCCAAGATGTCGCGCTCTCCCCGAGCGACTCCGTGCGCTACATCGCGGACCTGATCGAAAAACTCTAAGGAGACTGTCGTGCGCACGTGGCGCAAGAGCACCTACAGCGCGGAGAACGGGTCCTGCGTCGAGGTCGCGTTCAGCGAGGCCACTGTTGGCGTGCGGGACTCCAAGAACACCGGCGCCGGCCACCTGACCGTCGCACCGGCGCAGTGGAACGCGTTCGTCGCCACCGTCAAGTCCCGTCAGGCTTCGAAGCGGTAGCCCATGCCGGGTTC
>DASZXM010000232.1:0-9524 GCA_035546415.1 Pseudonocardiaceae bacterium | reverse complement strand
GGGCGACTGCTCAGTCAACAGCTGAAAACGGCAGCCCAGCACGAGCGACCGCTCAGCCAACGGCTGAAAGCGGCAGCCCAGGACGGGCGACTGCTCAGTCAACAGCTGAAGACAGCGGCCCAGGACGGGCCGACCGCTCAGCTAACGGCTGAAACGGCAGCGCAGCAACGGGGCAACTGTCCAGCCAATGGCTGAGCTGATGCGCCCCGGGTCTGGTGCAGGTCTTGTTGCCTGTCACTCGGCCCGGGCGGGCTCGATGGGTTGATCGTAGCGTGACCTCTGGTAGGTGGCTTCGACGACGGCCGGCGTGCGTTGGCCGAGTTCGCCGTGGAGGCGGCGGTGGTTGTACCAGTCGACGTATTCGGCCACGGCGATCTCGACATCCCGGACCGATTGCCAGCCACGGCCACGAACGATCGGGTTATGAATCAACTCGCCCTTGAAGAGTGAGTTGAATGCCTCGGCCATCGCATTATCGTAGGAGTCTCCACGCGAGCCGACCGAGGCGACCACTTCTGCTTCGGCCAAGCGCTCAGTATAGCGAATGGCTCGATATTGAACTCCACGGTCGGAATGATGTACAAGTCCGGACACGTCGTGTCCGGCTCGTTTCCTGGCCCAAATCCCCATCTCCAGGGCGTCGAGGGCGAGATTCGTGTGCAGCGAGGTCGAGACCTGCCAGCCCACGACCATCCGGGAGAACACATCGATAACGAACGCGGCATACACCCATCCCGAAAAAGTACGGATATAGGTGATATCCGCCACCCACAGCTGGTTCGGCCGATCGGCGGTGAAGCTGCGGTCGACCAGATCCGTCGGAGACGGCGAGGCCGCTGCGATAGTGGTCCTGGGTCGCCTGCCGCGCCGTAACCCCTGCAAGCCAAGCCGACGCATCAGCCGCTCGACCGTGCAGCGAGCCACCCGGACCCCGTCACGGTTGAGCTGGGCATGAACCTTCCGCGCTCCGTACACTCCATAGTTTTCCACGAACACCCGCTGGATCTCCTTGGCCAGTTCCGCATCCCGTAACACCCGTTTCGACGGGGCCCGCCTCTTTGTCGCCCAGTACGTCCTCGGAGCGATCTGCACACCTGCCTCTTTCAGGACTGCGCAGATCGGCTCGACTCCGAGTTCCTTCCCCTCAACAACACGCTCGCGGTGGTTATCGATATACTCGATGACCACCGCGAGCGGAACCTCCCGCCGATGCGCGGAATCGTCAGAGGTTATTTGGTCTTGCGGTCGAGCTCCGCGGCGGCGAAAAACGCCGACGCCGTCTTGAGGATCTCGTTCGCCCGCCGCAATTCACGCACCTCGCGTTCCAGCTCGGCGATCCGCGCAGCATCGTCGCTGGTGCGGCCGGGCGCCGTGCCGGCGTCGACCTCGGCGCGCTTGACCCACGTCCGCAATGCCTCCGGGTGAACGTCCAACTGCCCCGCGACCCGGCGGATGGCCGCCATCCGCTGGCCCTCGGCCGCGATCGCGTCCAACGCCATCCGCGTCGCCCGCTCACGCAGCTCGTCGCTGTACTTCTTCGGTGCCGGCATGCTCTGCATCCTTCCTGGAATCAGAGCCTGCACAGAACCCGGGGCGCATCAAGGTGCCGCAGGCAGTTTCATAGAGTCGAAAATTTCGCAGGTGGTGTCTGTTGGCGGCGGCTTTCCGTTCACGCGCTTGTGGATGAGTGGCCTGGAATTGGTGATCCGGAGTAAGTTGGCTCTGAGTCAGCTGTAGGGCAGATCGATCGTTGCCGTGTTGCCGTTCCATCGCAGGGTGAAGTGCCAACAACCGGCCGTTGGCACCGATACACCCGACGGGTAGATCTCGCCGGGCGAGGAGTCGGCTGCGAACGTTGCTGTCACCAGCGGTGTGTCGGTGTTCAGCGGGTGGGCGGTGACCGTGAGGGCGTGGTCGTCGCGCGGTTGCCGTACCACCCACAGGATCTTTGTGGGCAGGTTGGGGTCGGTGCCGGCTCGCAGCGGGTCGGCGAACAGGAATCCGGCCGCGTTGCCCTGGGCCGAGATGACGTACCGGGTCCTCGGCGGGCGGGCCGACGCCGTCCAGGATGGCGGGTCGCCCTTCGCGATCACCGTCGCACCGCAGCCTCGGCTCGGTGTCTGCCGGCTGGCCGGCCTCGGCGGTCCGGACGTGCTCGGTGTCGCCGAGCACGCGCTCACCACGGCGATCAGGGCCATCAGCCCGGCCAGGTACCGCATACCAGCCATGGTCCCATCGTTGGGAAGACCACCGGTTCGCCGGGCCTGGAGCGCCACGTGCGCGCAGCGACTCGAGCGCAGCGCCTCACGCGGTCACCGTGGGGCTGTCATTGCTGGGTTCGGGTGACCGTCGTGAGTCGGTTGATCGCGCTGTTGTGGAACGCCTTGCGGACTCGGGCGAAGCCGGTGCCGGTGCGGGACGGGTGGACCCGGTTGGTCAGCAGGGCTGCGTAGCACCCGCGGTCGGGGTCCACCCACAGGCTGGTGCCGGTGAAACCGGTGTGGCCGTACGCGCGGGCGCCGAGCAGGTCGCCGGCCGGGCAGCCGGTTTCGTCCCTGCCCTGCCAGGCGAGGCTCCTGCGCAGCGGCAGGTGGTCGGTCGCTGGGCGGATCATCGTTTCGTGCGCTGCGGGGGAGAGCAGGGCGGGCGCGCCGGCGCACAGGGTTCGGCCCAGTGCCGTGATGTCCGCCAGCGTGGCGAACAGGCCGGCGTGACCGGCGACTCCGCCGAGCACCTCGGCGTTCTCGTCGTGCACCGTGCCTTGGACGACCCGGCCGCGCCACGGGCAGTCCTCGGTGGCTGCCGCTCGCTCGCGTTGGTCCGGCGGCAGGCAGAAGCGGGTGTCCGGCATGCCGGCGGGGACGGTGACCCGTTCGGCCACCAGGTCCGCCAGTGGCGTGCCGGCGGCGGCCTCCGCGATGCGTCCGAGCACGATGAAGCCCTGCGACGAGTAGACCACATTGGTGTCGGGTCGGAACGCGAGCGGCACGTACCTGATGGCCGCCACCAGGTCGGCCGCTGTGGCGCACCAGCGGTACAGCGGGATCTGGCCGGGGATGCCCGACGTGTGGGTGAGCAGTTGCCGGATCGTGAGCGGCGACTTGTCGCTGTCCCGGAAGTCGGGCAGCCAGTCGCCGACGGTGTCGTCGAGCACTAGAGTCCCATTGTCCACAAGCGACATCACCGCGAGGCCGACGATCGGCTTGGTCACCGACGCGAGGTCCCACAGGGTGTCCACGCCCGCAGCCGGTCCGCCCCAGTTCAGGGTGCCCATCGTGCCGCTGTCCGCCACGCCGTCCGCCGTGCCGTACGACCATGCCGCAGCCGAGAACTCCTTGCGGTCCAAAGAATCCGCGAGAATCGTGGCCGGGTCGTTCATGACGCCGCCGCCATGAACTCGGCCGCCGCCCTGCGGACACCGTCATAGTCACCGGCCGCCAGCATCGCCCTCGGGTACGGCCCGGACGCGCCGACGGCGAACGCGCCCGCGTCGAGCCACTCGCGGAGGTTCCCGGCCGTCACGCCGCCGGTCGGGATGGCGCGCAGCCACGGGAACGGTTCCCGTAGCGCCCGCAGGAAGCCGGGGCCGCCATGGCTGCCGGGGAACAACTTCACCAGGTTCGCCCCTGCCCGTCGGGCGGTCAACACCTCCGTCGGTGTCAACGCTCCGATGATCGCCGTGGTGCGTGCCGCCCGCATCGCGGCGGCCACGTCCTCGTCGTATCCGGGGCTGACGACGAACCGGGCACCGGCGGCCACCGACTCCCGGACCTGCGCCGCCTCCGTCACGGTGCCGACACCGACCAGCAGGTCGGGATGCCGCTCCCGGACGGCCGCCAGCACCGCCGGCACGCCGGGTGTCGAGTAGGTGACCTCGACCGCCCGTACGCCGCCGAGCACCGCGGCGTCCACGGCCCGCACCGCGCTGTCGGCGCTGGGCGCGCGCAGCACGGCGATCACCACCGCGTCGCGCAGCGCCGCCGCGACCGGCGTCAACGGCTCGTCGTCCATGGGTCCTGTTCCGCCTTCCCTGTGGCTGCCAGCTTGTCCCGTAGATCCGGTGGCAGTTCGGCCAGCGTCGGGTAGCCCGCGTTCTCGCCGACCCGTTCGACCGCTCGTGCCCCGCACCACGCACCGCAGCGGGCCGCGTCGGCCAGTGCCAGTCCGCACATCGTGGCGGCGAGGAAGCCGGCGTCGAAACCGTCTCCCGCGCCCACCGGGTCGACGGGCGCGGAGACCTCGGCGCCGCCGACCACCACCTGCTCGTCGCCGCGCCAGGCGATCGCACCGGCCGCGCCGCGCTTCAACACCGTGATGTCGACGCCCAGTTCGCGTGCGCCTTCCCTGACCCGCACCGGATCGGTGCTGTCGAACAGCAGGTCGGCGTCCTCTTCGGACAGTAGGAGCACGTCGGAGCGGGAGGCCAGTTCGTCCAGGCATCGTCGCGCCTCCGCGCGGTCGGGCCACAGCCGATGCCGGTAGTTCGGGTCGACGCTGATCCGGCAGCCCAGGGCCGTCGCCCTGGCCACCATCGACCGGACGGCGTGTATCGCGCTCGCGGACAGTGCCGCCGTGATGCCGGTGACGTGCAGGACGGTCGGCGGGCCCGCCGACCATGTGGTCGGCCAGTCGGCCTCGGTGAGCCTCGTTCCCGCGCTGGCGTGCCGGTAGTAGTACGGCCTGCGCACCCCGTCGGGTAGCCATTCTCGCAGGTACAGGCCGGTCGGGGCGTCGGGATCGACGACGACCAGCGACGTGTCGACGTGTTCGTCGGCCAGTGCGCGCAGTACGCGCCTGCCGAGTGGGTCGTCGCCGACCCGGCCCAGCCAGGACGCCGCGACACCGAGCCTGCGCACCCCGATCGCGGTGTTCAGTTCGGCGCCACCCACGTACGGGAGCAACCCGGTCGCCTCCTCCAGTGTCACCGGGTCGGTGGGGACGAGTGCGACGAGCGGGTCGCCGACGGCGAGCAGGGACGGGGCTGTCGGCAGGTCGGACATACGGTCAGCCCGTGTACGCCACGACGTCGATCTCCACCAGGATGCCGGCCAGCGTCGAACCGACCGTGGTGCGGACCGGGAACGGCTCGCGGAACCGGGCGCGGTACGTCCGGTCGAACTCGGCGAAGTCCCGTTTCGGGTCCTGGAGGTGCACCGTCACCTTGACGACGTCGTCCAGCGTCGCGCCCGCCTGCCGCAGGACGGCGGTGAGGTGGTCGAGCACCAGGTCGGTCTGGGTCGCCACGTCGTCGCCGGTGACCTGGCCCGTCGCCGGGTCGAGCGGCCCGAGACCCGCCGTGAAGACGAACGGGCCGGCGACCCTGCCCTGCGAGTACGCGCCGACGGGCCGAGGGGCCTCGTCGGTGTGGATCGCGGGGATGCGTGGCGAGTCGGTCACGATGTCTCCCTGTCAATTACGAGGCTGTCAATTACGAGGCTGTCGGTCACGAGGCTGTCGGTCACGAGGCGGCCGCGTCGCGGCGTTGCTGGGCGAGCGCGAGGTCGGCCGCCGTGTCGACGGGGAACAGGCAGGCGGCGAGGTGGCCGTCGGCCCCGAACGGTGCCATCGGCGGACGGTCCTGGGCACACTCGTCACGGGCCAGCGGGCAGCGGGTGCGGAACCGGCAGCCGCTCGGCGGGTCCACCGGCGACGGTGGGTCACCGGCCAGCACCACGCGGCGCCGGGTGCGCTCCACCTGCGGGTCCGCCGTCGGCGCCGCGGACAGCAGCGCCTGCGTGTACGGGTGCCGCGCCCGGGTGAACAACTCCTCGGTCTCGGCGATCTCCACGATCTGGCCCAGATACATCACGGCGATGCGGTCGGCGATCTGCCGCATCACGGACAGGTCGTGCGACACGAACAGGTAGCTCAGGCCGCGCTCGGCCTGCAACCTGCGCAGCAGTTGCAGGATCTGGGCCTGCACCGAGACGTCCAGCGCGCTGACGGCCTCGTCGCACACCACGAGCTTCGGGTCCAGCGCGAGAGCCCGCGCGATGCCGATCCGCTGCCGCTGGCCGCCGGAGAACTCGTGCGGGAACCGGTCCTGCGCACCGGGATCGAGGCCGACGGAGGCGAGCAGTTCGCCGACCACCTCCCGGCGCCGGGCCGCGCCGCCCCGCCCGCCGCGCACCATGCCGTGGGTGACGAGCGGTTCGACCACGATGTCGTGCACGCGCAGTCTCGGGTTCAGGCTCGCGTACGGGTCCTGCAGGACGATCTGCAGGTCCTTGCGTATCGGCACCATCCGGCGTCGGGACAGCGTCGTGATGTCCTGACCGTCGAACTCGACGACACCCGACGTCGGGTCGGTCAGGCGCAGCACGACCCGGGTCAGCGTCGTCTTGCCGCATCCCGACTCGCCGACCAGCCCGAGCGTCTCGCCCGGCCGGATGTCCAGTGACACGTCGTCGACGGCGCGCAGCTGAGCGCCCAGCGGTCCGCCCATCGTGCGGGCCGGGAACTGTTTGGTGATGTGGCGCAACGACAACAGCGATCGGTCCGGGGCGGCGGTCACCGTCCGTTCTCCTTTCCGGCCGCGGCGGGCTGCAGTGCTTCCCGTCGTACCCGCTCAGCCGGCAGCACGCACGCGGCCAGTCGGCCGGGACCGCGTTCGGTCAACTCGGGCAGCACGGTGGTGCATTCGTCCTGGGCCAGGAAACACCGCGGCTGGAACGGACAGCCGGTCGGCGGCGTGAGCAGGTTGGGCGGTGACCCGGGGATCGGGTCGGCGACGGTGCCACGCGGCCGGTCGGCGCGCGGCACCGACCGGAGCAGCGCCACGGTGTAGGGCATCATGGGGCCGGCGAACAGCTGGTCCGCCGGCGCCCGCTCGACGGCCCGGCCCGCGTACATGACCAGGACGTCGTCGGCTCCCTGCGCGACCAGGCCGAGGTCGTGCGTGATCAGCACGACCGCCATGTCCCTGCGCTGCTTGAGATCCGCCAACAGCTCCATCACCTGGGCCTGCACGGTGACGTCCAGCGCCGTCGTCGGTTCGTCGGCGATCAGGACCTTCGGCCGGCACGCCAACGCGATCGCGATCATCACCCGCTGCCGCATGCCGCCGGAGAACTGGTGCGGGTACTGGCCGGCGCGGTCCTCGGGGTTGGCGATGCCGACCTCACGCAGCGCGGCCACCGCGCGTTCCTTCGCGTCGTGCCGACTGAGCTGCTCGTGCCTGCGGACCGCCTCGACGATCTGCGCGCCGACCGTGCGGACCGGGTTCAGGCTGGTCATCGGGTCCCGGAAGATCATCGCGATGCCCTTGCCGCGCACCGACCGCAGTTCCCGTTCCGGCAGCGTCAGCAGGTCCCTGCCCTCGAAGCGGATCTCGCCACCGGTGTAGACGGCGGGCGGTTCGGGGTTCAGGCGCAGGATGGACAGCGCTGTCGCCGTCTTGCCGCTGCCGGACTCGCCGACGACGGCGAGCGTCCGGCCGGGCTCGACGGCGAACGAGATGTCGTTGACAGCACGCACGGTGCCGGAGTCGACCCGGAACTCCACTCGCAGCCCGCTGACCTCCAGGACACTCACGCCCCGACCCCCTTTCCGGTGGCCAGCATGTCCCTGGCGACGAATTCGTAGATCGACACCGCGTCGACCACCTCCCGCACGTCGACGTACTCGTCCGGACCGTGGGCCTGCGCCAGGTCGCCGGGGCCGCAGATCACGGTCGGCACACCGGCGCCGACGAGCTTGCTCATGTCGCAGCCCGCGTTGAACCCGCCCGCCTCCGGCATGGGGCGGCCGACGTGTCCGACGGCGGCCAGCGCGCTGCGCACGATCGGCTGGTCGGCCGCTGTCTCCGACGGCACGGTCGCCACGACCACCTCCGGTGGCGCGACGGCGAAGCCGGGCCGCTCGGCGGCCAGCCGGTCGAGCAGGTCGGCCAGCTGCCGGTCGCAGTCGGCGTGGGTCTCGCCGGGCACCAGCCTGCGGTCGACGGTGAGCACCGCGTCCGCCGGCACGGTGTTCTGGAAGTTCCCGCCCTCGATCGTGGTGACCGTCATCGTCGCGGGGCCCAGCGCCGGGTGCGGCGCTTCGGCCAACCGCCGCGTCTCCCACTCGGTGGCGGCGACGAACGCGGCCGCGTCGGCCACCGCGTTGCGCCCCAGCCACGGTGACGCGCTGTGTGCGGCGATTCCGTTGAACCGCAGGCGTTTCATGTAGGTGCCCTTGTGCGCGCGGGCCACCCGGAGTCCGGTCGGCTCGCCGACCACGGCGGCGTCGGCGGCGAATCCGTCGCGCACCAGCCGCAGGCTGCCGATGCCGCCCGCCTCCTCGCCGACCACGGCCGTCAGCAGCAGTTCACCGACGAGGTCGGCCGGTCGCTCGGCGAGCCGTTCCATGGCGGCCAGCATCGCCACCAGGCTGCCCTTCGCGTCACACGTGCCCCTGCCGGACATCCGGCCGTCGGTGACGGCCGGCTCGTACGGCGGCGTCGCCCAGACCTGGCCGGCCGGGTCGACGACGTCCATGTGGCTGTTGAACACCAGCCGTGGCCCCGGTCCGAACCGCAGGCAGGCCACCACGTTCGTGGCGCCGTCCCACACCTCCTGCCGGCTCACCGTCGCACCCAGTTCACCCGCCCACGCCGCCACCCAGTCGGCCACCGCCGCGGCGTCGCCGGGCGGGGTCGGGCTGGGCACCGCGACGCAGTCGGCGAGCTGGTCGAGCACGTCGGCCGGCCGCATGCACCTCATGTCCTGGCTCCCAACACGTCCAGCCACTGGCGCGCGTCGGCGTCGACGTCGCCGAGCGGCGCGGGCGCCACAGTGGTCAGCGCACCGGGCTGCTTGAGCGCCGAGCCGGTGACGACGGCGACGCACGACTCGGTCGCGTCGATCAGGCCACGTTCCCGTGCGTGCAGCAGTGCGGCCAGGGACGCGGCCGCCGACGGTTCCGCCGCGACGGCGGCCGAGCCGAGCAACCGCATCGCCTCGGCGATCTCGTCCTCACCGACCCCGATGGCCGCGCCGCCCGACTCGCGCAGTGCGCGCAGCAGGCGGCGACCGCCGTGGATCATGCTGTCGCCCGCGATGCTCTGGGCGATCGTCGCCGACGCGTCGCCCACCGTGCGGGTCTCGTCGCGGCCGTGCTCGAACGCGTCCACCAGCGGGGCACACACCGACGGCTGCACGCCGATCATCCTCGGCAGCCGGTCGGTCACGCCGAGTTCACGCAGTTCACGGAAACCCTTCCACGCACCCCACAGCCCGCCGCCGGTGCCGACCGGGTGGACCATGACGTCCGGCACCGCGCCGAGCTGCTCGACGATCTCGTACGCGTACGTCTTCATCGCCTCGTGGCGTACCGGGTTGACGAAGTTGACGAACGAGTACTCGCCCTGTGCCGCCAACTGGTCCAGCGCGGTGAAGATCTGCTCGCTGGTGTCGTAGTGCAGCCGGTGGACCCGGGCGCCGTAGAGGCTGATCGCCGCGACCTTCGCCGCGTTGGCCGCCGCCTCGACGAACACGGTGGCCCGGATACCCGCCCGCGCCGCGTAGGCGGCGAACGACGCGCCC